>JASHQD010000771.1 GCA_030037755.1 Terriglobia bacterium | reverse complement strand
GATGAGCGTCACGACCACGATTTCGAGATAGCGAAACCCACGGTGCTGCAGGTAAAGGATCGCGAGCACGTCGAGCGCGGTCAGGCAGACGCCGACCAGCAGAGGGATATGGAAAAGCAGGTTCAGGGCAATGGCGGAGCCGATCACTTCGGCCAGATCGCAGGCAGCGATGGCGATCTCGGCGAAAATCCAGAGCGAAATGCTGGCGCGCCGCGAGTAGCTCTCGCGGCACATCTGGGCGAGATCGCGCGAGGTGACGATCCCCAGCCGCGCCGCGAGTGACTGCAGCAGAATCGCCATCAGGTTCGAGGCCAGCAGCACGAAAATGAGCCGGTACTCGAACTCCGACCCGCCGGCGATGTCCGTGGCCCAGTTGCCGGGATCCATGTAGCCCACGGCGATCAGGAATCCGGGTCCCGAAAAGGCCACAAGCTTGCGCCAGAATCCCGCTCCGGCGGGCACGGCGACACTCCGGTGCACTTCCGGCAGCGATGGCGCCGCCGGAACGGCCTCGTAGGCGTTGAAGCGAGTCTGGTTCATCAAAGAGCAACATGGCACATCCGGGCGTGGCGGCACAAGGCCATCAGCGTGCTGTAGCGGCGCTCTATGAGCGTCGGCTTTGCGTTTCTGAGACTTTCGGCGCTCATAGCGTCGGCTTTGAGTTTCTCAGACTCTTGGCGCTCATAGAACGCCGCTACAGCAAGCCGCCTTTGGTCCTAACCTAACGCCACAAGTCGCCGTCTAATTTGCCGGAACCGCACTGCCGCCGGATGCGTAATAGCTCGTGAGGGCCGCCGCGGCGGCTCGACGACGGGCATCATTGGAATCCGCAGGTTCCGGTACGGCGAGGTTCCGGCCTGCAGCAAAACCACGAGAGAGAACGACGCGAATCTGGGGGAACATGTCGGAGGTCAGCCCATGCTGGAGACCAAAAACGGGGCCGTGAGTCCCGGATGCTCGCCCGCCGCCGGCTTGTCGCCCCAGCTCGCCCCGGGCGAAAAGGTTCTGATTCATCCCTCGATTCCCCGGCCTATGCAGCATCGGGAGTACCACGTGCAGCAGGTCGACAAGGACCGGATCGTGCTGCGGCATGATCCCGCGGATCCCCCGCTGAGTATCATCAGCACTTCCATCGCGCAGATTCAGTCCGCTCGCGGCCAGAAGCCGGCCACGCTGGTTCTTAAAGGCCGCCTGCAGTGGATCACTGCCGCCCGGCAATGGACGATCCTGCCCGAAGAGCCGCCGGCGGATTCCGAGCATGGCCTGCATAAGCTGGCCAGCGCGAGCGATCCTCGGGTGGTTGAGTTCATCGAGGAACTTCGGCAGAAGGGCTATTCCGCCTGGTGGGTGCGCGTCGATCGTGTTGGCGAGTTTCTGGGCGAAGGCAGCGAGGTCATCTACGATTCGGATGGCCGCTATCTGCGCACTCGTGACCAACGCTCGGAGTGGGTCCTGCTCGGACGGAGCTCCGATCTGGCGGCGAACGAGTGACACCTAAGGAGGGGTTATGAGAAGGCATCTGATTGCGCTCGCGGGGCTGGCGATCTCGCTCGTCGTGATTCCAGCCCGGGCCGCGAGCATCCTGAACACGGTTCGGGGCCGGTTCGAGCGCACGTTCTCCGTGAACGGACCGGTCGAGCTCCAGATTAAGAACGGCTCGGGCGACATTATCGTCCGCGAGGGCGGTTCGGGATCGGTCGAAATCCGCGCCAAGATTTACTCCGGAAATGGCTGGTTCGGCGGCGGAGCCGACGAGTCGAGGATTCACGCCGTCGAATCGAATCCGCCGGTCGAGCAGGTCGGAAACACCATTCGCATCAAGGAGCTGGAAGGTAATACGAGAATCTCCATCGATTATGAAATCTCGGTGCCGGCTGACACTCGGGTACATTCCGAGACCGGCTCCGGTGACGTGACGGTGGAGGGCATTCAAGGGCCGGCCGAGGTTCAAACCGGCTCGGGAGACGTCAAAGTGCGGGGCGTGCACGGGAACGTCCGCGCCGAGACCGGCAGCGGCGACACGAAATTCGAAGGCATTGAAGCCGACCGTGTCGAGATCAAGACTGGCTCGGGCGACGTGGAACTGCGTGACCTGAAGTGCGCATTGCAGGCGACAACCGGGAGCGGCGACATTCAGGCCCAAGGCCGCCCTACGGGACATTGGCGGCTCAACACGGGCTCCGGCGAGGTTTCGCTGCACCTGCCGTCCGACCTCGGTTTTGACCTCGAGGCGCACACCGACTCCGGCGACGTAAAGACGCACGGGAATCTGGCCGTTACCGTTCAGGGAAGTCTCGGCCACGGCGAGCTGCGCGGCAAAGTCCGGGGCGGCGGTGTGCCGGTCGAGGTCGCCACGGGTTCCGGCGATATCAGCATCGATTGATTTCGACCCAAGGTGCGGCCCCTGTTACTCGTCCTCGTTGATAAAACCGGTGCGGCCACGAGGGCCGCACCCTACGTCAAGGTATCCCGCTGACAGGCAGATCTTGAGGAGAAAACATCATGAAGCGGAGCATAAGATTCCGTTCGGTGGCCGCAGTGCTGGCCTGCACTGCCATTCTGGCACTGCCTTCAATCCTTCTGGCTGCGGAAGGCTCATTTGACCGGTCGCTGCGCGTGAGTGGTCCCGTGGAGCTCGAAGTCTCCACCGGCTCGGGTCATATCCGGGTGCATCGCGGCGACGGCGGCACGGTCGAAGTCCACGCGGTGATCAAGGCGCGCGACCATTGGGGAGGACCAAGCCCCGAAGAAAGGATCCGCCGCATCGAAGACAATCCTCCCATCGAGCAGGATGGCAACAGCATCCGCATCGGACATATTGAGGACTCTGCGCTCCGGCGGAATGTGTCGATCGATTACGATCTCACGGTGCCGGCGGAAACGCGGCTACATTCCGACACCGGATCGGGCGACCAGTCCCTCGACGGTATCCAGGGACCGTTGAGGGCATCGACGGGTTCTGGCCGGATTGATGCCACCCAGATTGGCGGCGAGGTCCACGTGAGCACCGGATCGGGCGACATTCGTGTTGAATCCGTTCAAGGCGCCGTGACCGCCAACACCGGCAGCGGATCCATTCGCGCGACCGGCGTCGCGGGCGAATTCTCCGGCGAGACGGGCAGCGGCGACATTCACCTCGAGCAATCTGCGCCGGGCAGGGTGAAGGCTTCAAGCGGCTCCGGTCGCATCGAATTGGCGGGTGTGCACGGGCCGCTGCACGCTGACACGGGCAGCGGCGACGTTAAGGTGCAAGGAGACGTCAGCGGGGATTGGCGGCTCGAGACAGAATCGGGAGCGGTGACGATCAACCTGCCCGAGAGCGCATCTTTCGACCTTCACGCCCACACCGATTCCGGCAAGATATCCACCAGGGTGCCGATCACGACGCAGGGCACTATCAGCCGCAACGACTACCAGGGCAGAGCAGGTTCCGGCGGTTATATGCTGGAAGTTAAGACGGGCTCGGGCGATATCAGGATCGAGTAAGCCCGGCTGTAGCGGCGGTGTCCTCACCGCCGCGCACAATCTGCTGCTACTTGCGGTAGAACTGATATCCTCACCGCCGCACCCGGATCACCAGTTCTCCCGGCGGTGAAGACACCGCCGCTACAGCGTGCTATCTAGTCCGTCACCGCAACTTTTCTGAGTTCACGCGCCGCCGTCTCCGGTTCGAGAGTATTGTAGTAGACCTCTTTCAAGCTGTACGACTTCGCTTTCGACGGAATCACGGGCAGAATTTCCATGTGCCAGTGGTAGTCGTCCGCCAGCGTCTGCCAGTTTCCCTTGCGCTCAAACTTAGCATTCGTGTTGGGCGAGGTATGCAGAACGAAGTGGTAGGCGCTGGAGACCGCTTCCAGCCGCCGCAACACCGATCTCAGCAGGCGCGCGAAGTGCAGTTGCGAATTCCAATCCCCAAGTCCCTGCTCGAAGGCGCAATTGTGGTCGAGCGGCAGCAACCACGTCTCGTAAGGGACGCGCGATGCGTAGGGGCAGAACGCCACGAACTTCTCGTCCCATTCCACGGTGCGAATCTGCTCCGAGAGTTCCTGATGGATGACGTCGCAGATCAGGCATCGCTCCTTCAGTTGGAAGTAGAGCTGGCTGGCCCGGAGCTCGTAAGTGACGCGCCTGGGGATGAACGGCGTGGCCGTGATCTCCGAGTGAGGATGTTCGAAGTCGTCGCCGGCAGCAGCGCCCTGGTTACGAAACACGGTTACGAACCGGAATCGCTGGTCCTTCTTCAGATCCACCAGCCGGGCGACGTAGGCCCTCAGCACCTGGGCCACATGCTCGTCACTCTGGTGCGAGAGCTGGAGACCGTGTTCAGGCGTCTCAATCACCAGCTCGTGCGCGCCCAGGTTTCGCATCCGGTCGTAGATCCCCTCCGCTTGCCGCTCGGGATCGCCTTCGATCCGGTATAACGGGTGCAAGTGCGGAATCACCCGAACCTGCCAGTTGGGATCGCCGTATGGGTACTCGTAGATCGTGCCGAGCGCTGACGCGCGCCCGCCGGGGCACATCGGGCAGCCCTCTAAATCGCCTGACCCGGTGTCGGCGTTCGCTTGCAGCACCCAGGTATTGGTGATAGGGTCCCGGCGCAGTTGCATTGCGTCGCCGCTGGTCCCTCCATTTCGCACCTTCGACTTCGATACCACCACAGCCATGACTTCTATCTGACCTCCGATTCATCCCGCGTAGGGACACCCACTTGTGGCAGCCCGATTGACTCGCGGCGCCACTACAGGCCACAAGGGCCGCCCTACGCGAGATCAGGCGCCTGCACTATACTGTTCCGTCGCTCGCACGCTTCTGCCTTTCGGCTGTGAGCCGGCTCACAGGGCGAGCTACCGACCGGCCGGACGATACTATCGGCTCGCGCCGCCGCCGTCAATCGCTGTACGAACTTCGGCAATGCGCGGGCAAGTATGATACCACTCGCGAGACTGTATCTCGGGATTGACGGCGGCGGTACAGCAACGACCGCCTGGCTGGCAGAGGATCGGGGCCGGGTTGTGGCGCGGGGAGTCGCCGGGCCCTCCAATCCTGTGAAGGTAGGACTTGCAGCGGCCAAGCGCGAGATTCTCGCCGCCGCCCGCCAGGCGCTGGGCGGGGCTTCCCAAGGTCAAATTCGCGCCATTTGCGTGGGGCTCGCGGGCGCCGACCGGCCCCAAATCGTCCGTCCCCTTTTATCCTGGCTGCGGAAGAATTTCCCGGCCCAGAGTCACTTGGTGACCAGCGACGCTGCCATAACCCTCGAAGCCGCGCTCGGAAACGCCCCGGGCGTTGTAATCATTGCCGGGACCGGCTCGATTGCCTACGGACGCAATCGCCAGGGCGAGACGTTTCGAGCCGGCGGATGGGGCTCCGTGTTCGGCGACGAGGGCTCGGCTTACGCGCTCGGCCGCGGCGCCGTCGCGGCCGCGCTGCGCGATCTCGACGGTGTCGGGCCGCGCACCCGGCTTACACAAGACATCAGTCGCAGCCTGGCTCTCAAACAAATCCCCGAAGTCATCTCGCTCGATCTGAAGCCGCAGCAGATCGCGGCGGTCGCTCCGCTGGTTATGGAAGCGGATCGAAAACGTGACAAGGTCGCGCGTCAACTGGTGCTCGAATCAGGACAAGAGCTCGCCATTTTGGCCGCGGCGCTGATCCGCCGCCTCGGACTGCGAAACCAGCGCGCGCCCGTGGTGCTGGCCGGAGGCTTGCTGCGATCGAACCCTGCGCTGCGCAGAGTTCTAGCCCTTCAACTTCGACGCTTCGCTCCCCACGCGCGCATATCCGTGCTGCGCCGCGAACCGGCTGAGGGCGCGCTGGCCATCGCACGACGCTTAGGTCGGGGCTAGGGGTCAGGGGCTAAGGGTTAGGGGCTCAGGTGCAAGTGTCAGGAAGGAATTGCCGATTTGCGATTGGCGATTGCCGATTGACACGGCGCAATCGAAAATCGGCAGTCGTCAATCGGCAATTCCCTGGCCCCTAGCCCCTCTTGTCGACTACGGTTTGGCGCTCGTGGAAGCACGTTTGCCGGGCGAGAGCGAAGAATAATGAACGTGAACCAGAGCCCATCGATGCGGGCCGGTCTTGCGATAGATCTGCGTCTCGTGGCCGTTCGTCTCTACAGGGGCTCCGTTGCTTCTCGACCTGGCGACGAAGCGCCACGTGAATTCGGCCCAGGCGCAATCGCCGTAACCGTGAACTTCGATGTTGGCCGGCGTTAACGTACGCTCGGAGAAGCGGGCTCCCATAGTGCCCTGATAGAAGTTCTGCTTGATGGCCGCCCAGCCGCGAATTTCTCCGAGCGGGAAAATCAGCGTGTCGTCCGGCGAGTCGGCCCACACGGACGCGGCGAGGTCCAAGTCGACAGGCTCGCGATTCACGGCGTCGGCATACTTGGCGATCATTCCCTTGATCTCGTCTTCGGCAGTGGCGTCGCCACGCGACTCGGTGGCCGGTGCCGCGACGCTCGTCGCCTCATGCTGCGCCGCGCCGGCACTCTGCACAAGCCCGAGCATCATCGAAGCCAATGCCAGACCAACGACGCGAAGACCTCCAGGCTTTCGGCATTCCATGCAGCACTCCTTCGGTCCCTACTCCCGACTCACTGTTCGCTATTCCCTATTCGCTACTTCCTACTCCCTCTACCGCGATTTGCGAACGAAAAACCGCTGTTTGTCCATCCCGGCGGGCACGGCCACGTCGAAGAACCCCACCATCATCTCGTCATAGGTCTGATCGCCCCAGTGCACGGCAGCTGTCGCGTCCGGATTATGCGGATTGCCGCTCGAATTGTCGTACCACGCCACGGCTTGCAGTTCCGTCCCCGCTTTGAGCTGACGCGGCTCGGCCAGGCGATAGCTCAGCTGCCAGTGAAAATCGTAATTGACGAGCAGCAAGGTTTCAATCTGCCCGTCCGGATGCACGATGTTGTACTCAAACCGCTTCCCGCGCAGGTGTATGTGCGGCAGAAAGCTGAGCAGCGTGCAATCATTCGGCAGAGTGCCGTGGACCTCCACGCGAAAGTCATCCAGTCCCGGCGGGATCACGAAGCGATCGTTGGTCAACTGCAGCGTGAGGACGCGCTGGGCGGGCGGATGCCCGTTGAAGATGAGCCCGATCGCGCTGCGATCGCTCGCTGCCTTTCCGTCGGTAGTGTAGTGCATCTGGTAGACCAGATCGGAGCCGGCGGGCACGAGTTTGCCCATCGAATCCGGCCACTGATCGGGAGAACTGCCGGGAGCATAGACCAGCAGGATATCGCTGTCGGTCCACTCGGCATCGTGCCGGTCCTGCGGATCCTTGAGGCTGGAGGCCGTGAAGGGCACACCCACAGGTGCGCGGCGCAGCCACTTGGACTCCGGCGGACGAATGTAGATCACCGCGTGATGCACGTGCCCGGGGCTCGACGGCAGCACCTGCGATGTGCGCACCCAGGTGTCCTGCGTAAAGCCGGTTGGAACGATTTCGTACGTGTACTCGACGTCCCCGCGCGCCGGAATGCTCACGGGCCGCGTCATGGAGATCACGCGATCGGGCCGCGGAATGTTCCAGCCTTCGTCCCACTTACGCGGCGAAGGCGCGTCTCGCGGATCGCCGGCCGGCGCGCCCGCATTCACCCACGAAACAAGCGTCTCGATCTGCTGCCCGGTCAACGAGGGATCGTTCGAAAAGTGGCCGAACCGCGAATCGGCAAACCAGGGCGGCATGCGACGCGACTCGGTCTCGCCGGCGATCGCCTTGGCCCACTGGCGGCCCTGGGCGTACGTCTGGAGCGGCATGGGCGCGATTCCCGACGCACGGTGACAGATCTGGCAGTGGTCCTGAAGGATTGGCAGGATGTCGGCGTAGAAGGTGGGATCGGATTTCCCGGCAGATTGGGAGCGGCTAACCGGCGTCCCACAAAACAGCACAGCGGCGGCCAGGGTGTTAACGCTGAACGCTGCAGCAGTCCGAAGCACTCTCCGAGTCATCGGCTTATCGTTCTTCCCGGGCAACGAATACAATGATAGCGTATGCCGACGAGGTGATGACGATCCAGCCCGGCGGCTGTCAACGTCCTGCGGTTCGCGATCGCTCTCGTTGCCGGATACAGCCCGCGCACCGGGCCGCGAGCGTCGATCCGCTCGAAGCGCTGCGGGTGGAGTAGGAGAAGCGAATGCCTGGCCTGCCCTAAGCTCGACGCTACCCCTTGCTGCCCAGGTGGACAGCCTCCACCAACTGCTTTTGGAGGCGGCGCGGCCAACCTGACGATGTATCAGAACGCCATGGGTGTAAGCTTCGGGTGGGGCCTGTAGCCAGAGTGAGGAATTGATGAACGCGATGGCCGCCTCAGTTTTTGTTTCGGGTCCATGGCCCTGGTGGTTAGCCGGGCCGCTGATCGGCTTGTTTGTTCCCGCACTACTGATCGTCGGCAATGCCGTGTTTGGTGTTTCGAGCAGTCTCCGCCACGTGTGCGCGGCCATCGTTCCCGGCAGGGTGGAATACTTCCGGTACGACTGGAGGAAAACGGGCCTCTGGAATCTTCTTTTTGTTCTCGGGATTCTCGTTGGCGGATTTCTCGCCGCCCACTGGGGAGGACCGCAGACCGTCGCCATCTCGGAGGCCACCCGGCAGGATTTGGCAAAGCTTGGAATTCGCGACTTCTCGGGCCTCGCGCCCCGCGAACTGTTCAACTGGTCCGCGCTGGTTACCCTTAAGGGATTCGTGCTGGTCGTCGTGGGTGGGTTCCTGGTGGGATTTGGGACCGCATACGCCGGCGGTTGCACCTCGGGTCACGCGATTTCAGGCCTGGCCGACTTCCAATTGCCGTCGCTGATCGCGGTCATCGGCTTTTTCGCCGGTGGACTGATCGCAACGCACCTTATTCTGCCGTGGTTACTTTGAATTCGTTTTCCTTGAGTATCGATGGCGACACATAGCTTCGCTGACATTTCGAACAGGCGCATCGCGGGGCCTCAGACCCCGGTGCAGACCGCAGGCGCTCTTCTGGCCTATCTTGTCCTTGGCATTCTGTTTGGCGTCGTGCTGTCGAAATCCGAGGTGCTCTCCTGGTTTCGCATTCAGGAGATGTTTCGATTTCAGTCGCCACGCATGTACGAGATCATCGTTTCTGCGATTCTTACCGCCGCGCTTTCACTCGCTCTAATCAAGCGGCTCGGCGTAAGGACAGTGGGCGGGAAGTCAATT
Source organism: Terriglobia bacterium (assembly GCA_030037755.1). Lineage (GTDB taxonomy): Bacteria > Acidobacteriota > Terriglobia > UBA7540 > UBA7540 > Gp13-AA77. Next base: position 33,800 of record JASHQD010000771.1, on the reverse strand, counting down.
GAAGTCCCTCCGAAGATCCTTGGCCACGGCGTTCGTTATGCCCTCGGCGGAACCCTCTTCGGACTCGGTTGGGCCCTTACGGGCGCCTGTCCGGGACCGCTATTCGCCCTGGTCGGTCACGGCATTACCGTGATGACGGTCGCAATCGTCAGTGCGCTGGCGGGTACCTGGCTCTACGGGGTTCTTCGCCCTAGTCTGCCGCACTAATCAGCCGGCCGGCCCGGTCCATTGGTCAAAGTGGAGTCGGCTCATGGAAGCTGAGAGGAGGAACTTGAATCATGAACCGTCGAACCTTGATTTCATCTCTTGCGGCTGCTGCCGGAACCGTTCTGGCCAGACCGCTTTTCGGAACAAGATCCGGACTTTCTCAGTTGTCCCACAAAGAGCGGGTCGATCGCGCGCTCCGCGGCGAGGATTTGGATCGCCCGCCTTTCACTTTCTACCACCATTACAAACGGCCCACGGCGCAGCTGGAAGCCACGGATCATCTGGACTTTCACCGCGCCTATGAAACTGACATCGTCAAGGTGATGAACGACTTCGATTATCCCCCGTCAACCACCGGTAAATGGTATGAACTTAAACCGCTCGATTCGCCGTATCCCGATCAGCTGGCCACACTCAAGTACGTTCGCGACGGACTGAACGGTGACGCCTACTTCATCGACACGATCTATGGTCCTTACATGACGGCAATGCTTCTGTATCAATCGCAGCCGCAACTTGCCGCCTTGCCGAAATCGGAGGAGGCTCAAGACGAGCAGATCAAGAGCCTACACGAGTTCCAACAGCAGAATCCGGAGGGTTGGCACACGGCCCTGGAAGCGATCACTCAATCGACCATCAATCACATTCAACATGCGAAAAAGATCGGCGCGTCTGGCGCGCTGGTGAGCGTCTTCAACGCCGAAAGCAAATTTGGCTCCGTTGAGGACTACCGGAAATACACTCGCCCTTACGATAAGCGCGTTTTCGACGCGTTAGCCGACACCAGGCTAACCGTTCTCCACCTCCACTATCTCGAGCGGCCCTATATCGACCTGTTCAAAGACTTCCCCGCTCCGGTTATTCAGTATTCGGTCAAAACCAGTGGAATCGCGATCTCCGAAATACGCCAGCACTACTCGCAGCCAATTTTGGGAGGAGTGGACGAGATCGATTACCGAAAACTGACCGTTTCGGACATCCGCCGACAATGGACCGAAGCGCGGGAGCAGGCTGGCGCCAAATACATTGCAGCTCCGGGGTGCTCGGTTCCTAACGACTCAACCCCGGATGAGCTGGCTCGCTTCCCGCAGGCATTGGGAATCTGAATTATTGAGCATTACCGAATATAGTGACGGCTGCTGTCCGGCCCGGCGTCGAATCTTTATCGCATCCATACAAATTATTCATCCGTTTTGAGCCCGTCTTTGCTGGACTTCGCCGGCAAATTGTCCCATATTGTGCCCACGGTGTTGTGCGGCGCCTGCCGGGCGCCGGAACGGTGTGAGGGCCGGAGGATCTCATGCGTCGAAAGAACACCCTGGCAATCGGACTCTTCTGCGCGCTTGCAGTGATCGCCTGCAATCTCTTTCCAATCTCGAGGCTCATGGCGGGGCCGCTGCCGCCCGCGCCTCCCGAGACACGAACCGGCACTGTCAAGACTGCCGCCGTCCCTCCGGAAAAGGCTCAGCCCGGGCAGGCCTATACCCGGCAGATCTTGCTTCAGATGAATTCCGGCAAGGACGGCAAGGTTTCGAAGCAGGAATTTATGACCTTCATGGAAAAGCAATTCGACCTGCTCGATCAGAAAAAGGAAGGAAAGATCGACGTGAAGGAGTTGAGGAAACAGCCGGTCGTGGCGCCGGTCGGCAAGTGAACTGTGGCGCCGGCTCGCGGCCGGCGTTTCCATGCCCACCCATACCGCGCGCGCCCTTGGCGGGTCCATCTGAGGCAGATGATTTGGCCCACTTTCACGAACGATGTGTTACCGAGCAAGTTAATCGTCCGGAGGAATGTGCTTTGAAATCAGCAGTGTACCGGGAAAGTCTCCCGTCGTGTCCGGAAGAAAACCAGTCCGTTATCGCACCTGCGTAGATATCGCCCGCCGCGCCTGCGAAATGGGCACGCGTCCGACGCCGACATTTCGGCATTTAGTGATTCACATCGACCTCACCCGACTAACGGACCAGTGCAGGCACGAAGTTCCCAGACCCGGCGTCCCGGGACCGGACTCCCGGCTGCGATTCACAACGCGTCTTGACGCAACCCGGCGCACCGTCTATTCTAAGAGTTACCGCCGCGTTCATTCGCACATTCAGGCGCAGGGAGAGGTTTGCTTTGAAGCGCACGTTTCAACCGAACCGCAGACGCAGGTCAAAGACGCACGGCTTCCGGATCCGGATGCGCACGCCAGGAGGCCGCAAGACCCTCAGCCGGCGGCGCCAGAAGGGCCGGCACCAGCTGACTCCATGAATGCCGGCCGTCGGCCATACGCATTCCCCAAGCAACTTCGGCTGCTCAGGCGAAATGAGTTCCGGCGGGTTTATGAGGAAGGCAAGCGCCGGAGCGCGTCCTTATGCACGGTGTTTTTTCGATCGAACGGACTTGCCGAGAGCCGTCTGGGCCTGACGGTGCCCGTCGCTGTGGGCAGCGCGCCGCTTCGCAATCGATTGAAGCGCCGCGTGCGCGAAGTATTCCGCTTGAACCAGGCCACGATTCCGGGCGGCTGGGACATCGTGGTGAATCCGCGCAAAGGCCTGGCGCGGGCGCCGTTCGATGCCTTGACCCGGGAATTGCTGCGGCTGTTTCCCGCCGCCCCGCCGGTTGCGAATGCGCCTTCAAGCGCGGCGCCGGCCACGCGGGAAGCGAAGTCGCCGGAAACGCCGGCGCCGCCACGCTCAGGGGCTACATAAAGAGACTAGCACTGGCCGCGATCGGATTTTATCGCGCCGCGATTTCGCCCGCCCTCCCTTCGTCCTGCCGCTTCTATCCCACATGCTCGACTTATGCTTACGAGGCCGTGTCGACGTGGGGCCTGCGGCGCGGCCTGGGACTCACGCTAAGGCGTCTGGGGCGCTGCCGTCCTTTCGGACCTTTCGGATACGATCCGGTGCCGGAAGTAAGTGGCGAGTGGCAAGTGGCAAGTGACAAGCACGCGGGTTCTGATGCGCGTCATTAAAGAGGCTGGATTTTGAATTTCGGCGAAAACAAGCGGGTATTTCTGGCTTTCGGGATTGTGCTGCTCATCATCGTCCTCTGGCCGACGGTGATGAAGAAGCTCGGCTACGCGCCGGAGAATTCCGAGACTGAAGCGCCGGCCGAATCCTCGAAGCAGAATCCGGGCGCTCCGGCGGCGGCCAGTCCGGTTACTCCCGCGCCTTCGGGCACGGCGACGGCGACTGCGGCTGCAACCGGCAAGCGCGTCAAGACCGCTCCTGTGCCCGCGGTCGTTCCCATCGAAGGCAAGCAGGCTGAAGATGTGGTGGTCGAGAACGACGTCTATCGGATCACCTTCAACACGCAAGGCGCGGTGATCAAGAGCTGGATCCTCAAGAAGTACACCGACGCCGGGAACCAGCCGCTCGATCTGGTCAACCAGGAAGCCGCCGCGCAACTCGGCTGGCCGATGCAGGTGACGCTGCCCGACACGGCTCTTGTCGGCAAGCTCAACAGCGCTGTCTACGCCGTTCAGACAACCTCCGAAGGGCACCCACAAGGGGCGCCGCTACGCGCGCCGGCGGAAGTGAACTTCACTTACAGCGACGGCCGGAATCAGATCCAGAAGACGTTCTCGTTCGGGCAGAGTTATGAAGTGGCCGTCACGGTGACCGCCTCCGATACCAGCGCGAGCGCGCTGCCCGTGGGCGTGGAGTGGACGGGCGGTTTCGGCGACTACTCGCTTGGGCCGAAGATGCTCAGCTCGAACAGCCAGGCGGTTTACGACCTCGGCGGCGACGTTACCAAAACCAAAGAGAGCAAGCTTAAGGGTCCGCAGAGCGTTTCCGGCGCGCTCCAATACGCCGGTCTGGAAGACCACTACTTCGTCGACATTTTCCTGCCGCGCACCCCGGGAGACGAGTTCAAAATCAGCCGGCAGTCCTGGAAGCCCGCCAACTGGACGGACAAAGACCTGCCCGCGCCGTTCGAAGTCGATCTCTCCACCGCTTCTTCGCAACCGCTTGCCTTCGGATTGTTCGTCGCGCCCAAGGATCTCGATCTGCTGAAGTCGATGAATCCGCCGCTCGACAACCTGGTCGAGTTCGGTGTCTTCAAGGTTCTGGCCGAGCCGCTGTTCCTCGGCTTGCGCTACATCTACCAGCACTGGGTGCGGAACTACGGCTGGGCCATCGTGCTCCTCACGGTGCTGATCAACTTGGCCCTCTTCCCGCTCAAGATCAAGGGCATCCACCTCGCGCAAAAGCAGCAGAAAGTGGCGCCGATTATCAAGCGCATCCAGGACAAGTACAAGCAGTACAAGATGAACGATCCGCGCAAGCAGAAGATGAACCAGGAAATCATGGAGGTCTACAAGCAGTACGGGATCAATCCCGTCGCCGGCTGCTTGCCCATGGTCTTGCAGCTTCCGCTGATCTATGGATTCTACGAAGTGCTTGGCACGGTGATCGAGCTGCGCCACGCGCCCTGGTTCGGATGCGTCCGCGACCTGTCGCTGCCGGACGCCTGCAAACCGTTCGGATTCCCGCTGGCTTTGCTACCGACGTTGATGATCATCAGCATGTTTGTGATGCAGATCATGACGCCAATGGGCGCCACCGATCCCACGCAGAAGCGCATGATGTACTTCATGCCCCTGGTTTTTGGTACGATTTTCTACCGCCTCGCTTCCGGCGTCGTGCTCTACTATATGACGGCGAATCTGGTGGGCATTGCGCAGCAGTTGATCATCAACCGCTTCATCCCCCATTCGCCCATTGTTGCTGGCGCCCCCGAAACGAAAGAAACCGAGGGGTCAGGTCCGGCCAAGAACGGCGGACAGCGTCCCGGCCGCGGCGCGCGCAAACCGCTGGCCGCGAAAAACTGATTATGGGATCAGAACCCTCGCCCTCACCCGCGCCAACACCGCTCGAAAGCTACTATGCGGCCATCGAAGACCTCGCGCGCAAAATCGTCAAGCTCGGCGGATTCCGGCTCGAAGTCAAGCTTCGGCACCTGGAGCCGGTCGATGAACATTCACCGGCAACGATTGTCGATTTCTCCGGGCCCGACGCCGGACTTCTGCTCGAAGCGCATGGCGAATTGCTGAACGCCATTGAGTACGTGGTGCTGCGCGCCGTGCGCCTCGAAGAGAGTCTCTTCCCGAAGATCAGCTTTGACTGCGAAGATTACCGCCACATGCGCGTGGAAGAGTTGAAACTGATGGCGCAGGTGGCGGCGGACCGCGTCCGCGACACCGGGATGCCCTTTCCGCTCGGGCCCATGAACGCGCGCGAGCGCCGGATCATCCACCTGGCGCTGAACAATCGTCCCGAAGTGCGCACCGAGAGCGACGGTCAGGGACCCGAGCGCAAGGTCGTGATCCATCCCGCGTCGAGCCCTGCGCGACGGTAGCGCAGTCATGCCCGCAGACGAACAATCCGATCCCATCCTCACGCCAGGCACCAGCGACGCGGCCACGTCAACGGGTACGGTAATCGGCCGCTATCACCTGACCCAGAAAATCGGCGAAGGCGGCATGGGTGAGGTGTGGCTGGCGGAGCAGAAGGAACCCGTGCGCTGCCGCGTGGCGATCAAGCTGGTCAAAGCGGGCATGAACAGCCGCGAGGTGATGGCGCGCTTTGAGTCCGAGCGCCAGGCTTTGGCCTTGATGGATCATTTCGCCATCGCCAGAGTCCTCGATGCCGGCTCCACGTCGGAGGGCACGCCCTACTTCGTGATGGAATACGTGGCCGGCGTGCCCATCACCACCTACTGCGACGATCACCGGCTCAGCACGCGCGATCGCCTGGAACTGTTCATGCGCCTCTGCGATGGGGTCCAGCACGCGCACCAGAAAGCGATCATCCACCGCGATCTGAAACCTTCCAACATCCTGGTGACGGAGGTGGACGGGCGCCCGGCGCCGAAGATCATCGACTTCGGGGTGGCCAAGGCTCTCAGCCAGAGGCTGACGGCGGAGACGCTGTTGACGCGCGTCGGGACGATGGTCGGAACCCCGGAATACATGAGTCCGGAGCAGGCTCTTTCCTCGGGCGAGGACATCGACACGCGTTCGGATGTCTATTCGCTGGGCATCATCTTCTACGAATTGCTGGCAGGCGCGCCTCCGATCGATCTGCGCAAGGTTGCGCTGACCGAATTCCTGCGCCGGCTGCGCGAGGACGATCCCCCGAAGCCCAGCACCAAAGTCAGCAGTGCGGACCCGGTCTCTTCATTCGACGTCGCTCACAAGCGCCGCACGGAAGCGCTGACCCTGGTGCGGTTGATGCGCGGCGATCTCGACGCGATCGCGCTCAAGGCTCTCGAAAAGGACCGCTCGCGGCGTTACGGATCGCCTTCGGAATTCGCCGCCGACATCGGCCGCTACCGGAGGAACGAGGCGGTGCTCGCCGTCCCGCCGTCTGTCGCGTATCGCGCTCGCAAGCTGGCCCGGCGGTACCGCGCGGCCTTCGTCACCGTGACGGCATTCGTGCTTGTGCTCATCGCGGCGGCGGTGATCAGCACCTTGGCTGCGGTGCGGACGCGGCGTGCGGAAACGAAGGCCAAACAGCAATCGGCCATCGCCCAGGCGGTGAACGATTTCCTGCAGAAGGATCTCCTGGGGCAGGCCAGCGCCTTCTACCAGTCGAAACCCGATCCCAACATGACGGTGCAACTACCCGCAATCCGAAGCGCTCCTCAGCCAAACTTTGGATATCGATCGCCGCGTGCTCGGTCCCGAAAATGACAAAACACTCGCTTGCCAGGACAATCTCGGGGCCACCTACACGGCGGAGGCAAAGTATGCGCAGGCCGAAGCGCTCTCAAGTCAGGGCTTGGCCACCGCGGCACGCGTGCTGGGTCCCGAGCATCCCCTGACGCTTAGCCTGCTTGCGGATTCTGCTTACCTGTACCAGCAAGAGGGCAAGTATGCCCTCGCCGAGGCGCGTGCATCAGAGGCGGTGGCGGGCGCGCGGCACACCTTTGGGCCGGAAGACACGACCACCCTGGACTGGAGCAACCATCTCGCGTTGGCCGAGGTGTCACAGAAACAATTCGCCGAGGCCGAATCCGCGGCGCGCCCGGCGCTGGAGCTCGACAAGAAGGTGCAGCCCGATGATTGGCAGCGCTATCGCGCCGAAAGCCTACAGGGCGAGAGCCTCGCCGGCGAGAAGAAATACGCCGAAGCCGAACCCCTTCTCATCGAAGCCTACCAGGGGATGTTGGATCGGAAGAAGCACATGGGCGCCCCCGATCTCCATCACCTGGACCTGGCGCATCAGTGGCTCGTAACTTTACGCGGCATGGGGCAAGCCGGACAAAAGCGCCGAGTGGAAGAATAAGTGATTCACCCCTTTGCTTATCCTGATGGCCCGTGAATGCCTGCCTGAGCCATAGAAGACTCACGAACAGCTCGACACCGCACCCCGCTCATCGCTTGGGGAGGCGCCGAAGCATCACGGTTTTCTGCTTGTCCTATGGTTTGGCGCTTGACAATTCAGGATGGTGTGCCTCAGCGTAGAGAGTGGACTGAAAACTGCCACCAGAAAACTCTGATCAATTGCTATCTGCTTGCTGCCTGCGCCGGGTGTAAATTCCACTGAACGGGGGAAAGGAAAATGGTTTCCCGAGCAACACGGCGTTTAGCTCCTGCTGTTCTGTTTCTGCTCGTTTCCTGGCTCGCACAGGTGTGCACGGGTTTCGGTCAGGCTGTTTCCGGAAGCATTTTCGGTACCGTCACAGACCCTGCCGGAGCGGTGGTCCCCGGCGTTACCGTGACCATCCGCGATCTCGACCGCGGCATCGATTACCACGTGCAGACCATTTCCGATGGGAATTACATTCAGACCCACCTTCTGGCCGGACACTATCGTGTCACGATTACAACCTCCGGATTTGAGACATTTGTCGCGGACGCAACAGTCGATGTAGACGCCGCGACGCGCGTCGACGCCAAACTGGCGATCGGCAAGGCCAGCAGTACCGTGACCGTCACCGGCGAAACCCCATTGCTCAAGACAGACCGGGCAGAGGTGAGTGAAACACTCTCTAACACCGAATTGGGAAGTCTCCCGGTCCTGAACCGTAACCTGACATCCCTGCTGGAGGTGATGCCGGGAGCATACTTGGACAACTTTCAGGTTTCCGCGGCTGAAAATCCGCAGTCCGGCCTGGAAATCGACGTTAATGGCCAGAATTTCACCGCCAACGGATTCCTGCTTGACGGCACGACCAATCAGAATTCCCTGCTCTCTCTGCCGATCATCAATCCCAATCTGGATTCGCTGCAGGAACTCAAGGTGACGACCAGCAATTACGACGCCGAGTTCGGGTCGGTTTCCGGAGCGCTCATGCAGGCGACCACCAAGTCGGGGACGAACAAGTTTCACGGATCGGCCTTCGAGTACCTTCAGAACAACGTCCTCAATTCGGCGAACCCCTTTACGGGTTTGAATCCGCCCACGCGATGGAATCAGTTCGGCGGATCGATCGGCGGACCGATCAAGAAGGACAAGCTCTTTTTCTTCGCCGACTACCAGGGCACGCGCCAACGCAATGGCGGGTCCGACATCACCACGGTGCCCACCATTGCGGAGCGCGGCGGCAATCTTCAGGGTCTGCTGGGCAGCTATATCTGCGCGGACGGCTCGGTTTCCGCCAGTGCCTGCGCTAATCCGCTGATGGTGCCCACCACGGAGGGTGGCTCGGTGCCGGCGCAGGGCGGCATGGTGTTCGACCCCAACACCGGCAATCCGGATGGAACCGGCCGCGAGGCCATTACGACCGGAGGCCAGGTGAACATAGTCCCGGTCGCGGCACCCATAGCCAACCTGCTGGGTTATTTGCCACCGCCCAATACCGGCTCTCCGGGACAGATCTACAACAATTACATCGGCTCCGGCGTGGAGCTGTACGACACCGACCAGCCTGACGGTCGCGTCGACTACACGATCTCCGACAAGGCCAGCTTTTTTGCCCGTTACTCGCTCGCGGATTACACTCTCGACGCACCCGCGGCGTTTGGAGCGGAGGCCGGCGGACCGGCGTTGTTCAATTTCGCCGGCCAATCCATGGATCGCACCCAGAGCCTGGCCCTCGGATTCACTTACACTTTCAGTCCCTCGCTGGTTGGCGAGTTTCGGTTCGGGACTTACCGCTACCGCATCCGCAACGAACCTTACGGCCTCGGGACCTACCCGGCGACGGAGGCTGGTTTACCGGGCCTGAACCAGGGGACGGACGAGACCAGCGGCATGCCGGCGTTCTACATCAACGGCAACGGCGGCTTTGATTTCGGATACGCGTTGGGAGTCAACGACTGCAACTGTCCTTTGAAAGAGACCGAGAATAATTTCGACTGGATCACAAATTGGACCAAGGAAAAAGGCAATCACACCATCAAGTGGGGCGCGGAGATTCCCCGCGGCCAGCAACAGCGCATTCCGAGCGATGAACACCGGTCTGGCGAGATTACCTTTACCGATACGGTCACAGGAAACTCGACGGTCGATACCCTGGCCGCGGGTACCGCGACTACGGGCGCGGCCCTGGCTTCCTTCCTGCTGGGCACGCCGTCTGCTTTCGATCGCATTGCCAGCGGGAACTACTATCCCGGCCTCCGCGAAACGCGAATTTTCCTCTACGGACAAGACACGTGGCGCGTAACCCAGAAGCTGACCTTGAGCTACGGCCTGCGCTGGGAGAATTTCCTGCCCCAGAGCGCGGCCAAGCCCGGAGGCACCGGCATGTTCGATCCCGATACGGGCATGGAGTGGGCCGCGGGAATCGGCGGGATTCCGCTTAACCTTGGCGTCCATCCCTACAACCTGGGATTCGAGCCGCGCCTCGGCATCGCATACCAGTTGCAGACGAACACCGTGATTCGCGCCGGCTATGGCTCGAGCTTTAATGCGGCGGGCTACGGCTCCATCTTCGGGCAGGGAGCGGAGTACAACCCTCCGGCTTTGACTGTCCAGTCGGTTCCTCAGGTATACGCCTACAGCCCGGATTTCAATCTCTTTACGGGTCCGCCTGCACCCCCGTATCCGCCGGTCGGGGCGAATGGCATGTACCTTCTGCCGGACGGCGTAAGCCCGTTCAACTTCTTCTGGCCCCTGAGCGCGTATCGCGTGCCTCAGGCCTACTTCTGGAACCTGACGGTGCAGCACCAATTCGCCAAGGGGCTCTCGCTACAGGTCGCTTACGTCGGCAACGTAGGGCGTCACCTGTATCTAAACCCGAATATGAACCAAGCCGTGCCGGGACCGGGCTCCCTCGACTCACGCCGGCCGTTCTTCGCCCCGTACGGTCTCGAGCAGGGGATCTACTACACCTGCAACTGTGCGAACAGCAACTATAACGCCCTGCAAGTGAAGCTGGAGAAGCACGCCTCTCACGGCCTCGATTTCACGCTCAACTATACGTACTCGAGGGCTCTGGGCATCGCGCTCTTCGGCGGCTTTGGTTTTGACAACGCCTACGACTGGGACGCCTCCTACGGGCCTCTGGGCTTCAATTCCACGCACGCTCTCACGCTCACCAACGTGTGGCAGCTTCCCTACGGACACGGACGCAGATGGGGCTCATCCAGCAGCAAGGCGATGGACTTGATCCTCGGCGGCTGGAGCCTGGATGGCATCACTACACTCGACTCCGGGCGCCCATTCTCGCCCATGGTCGCTAACGCACCGTTGCTCAACGACACCGATTTCAGCGGGGTTCGTGCCGACAAGATCGGCGACCCGAGCGTCGCCAATCAAAGCCCGGCAGAGTGGTTCAATCCGGCGGCTTTCACCGAGCCAGAGCAACCCTACCGCGACGGCACGGCTTCGGCCGGTTCGCTGTGGGGACCGGCGTTCTATGTGTTCAACCTGGCGCTCGACAAGACCTTCGTGATCGCCGAAGGTAAAACGCTCGAGTTCCGTTGGGAGAACTTCAACGCGTTCAATATCGACAACTACGGGCTCCCGGCCAACTATATCGACGTCTCCGGCGCCGGCGTAATCACGTCAACCCAGGGCCCGATGCGCCAGATGCAGTTTGGATTGCACTTCCGGTTCTAGGAAGTCGATGCTCTCACTCCTTGCCCTTGCGGTTCCCCTGCTGGTGGGGGCGCAAACGTGCGCGCTTCCACCGGCTGAGGGACAGCACGGCGATTTTATTCTGCCCGGGGCCGTCAGCGGTCTCTCTTATGAGCCGGCCTATTCGCTGGATGCTTACGCACCGGCAGGTGAGCCTCGCCCTGCGGCGGTCATCATCCATGGCGGCTCCGGCAACAGAACTACGCACGTAAACCAGCTCTTTCCTCTGCTCGCTGACGCAGGGTTCGCCTGGTTTTCGGCGGACTACGGCTCGGCCGACGACGTATCGAAAGCCATCGACTACATCCGCTGTCCGGGCCGGTTCAACATCACAAGCCGGATGGTCCTGATTGGCAACGATAGCGGAGCGGCCGTGGCACTTGATTTGGCGCGGCGCGGCAACTTCGAGGCCGTAGTCACGATCAGCGCCCGATTAAACACCGCTCAGGCTGACGACCTCGCGACGTCCATCAGATCTCTGATGATCCAGGGCGCTGCAGACGATGAGGTCAAGCCAGACGAGATCGCGAGTTTCTGCCAGCATCTTCCGAACTGCACTTACTTTCCGGTTGCCGGAGCGATTCACGATTTCGAGAACTGGCATCCCGACCAGTGGTATTGGAAGGAAGAACTCAGGGCCTGGCTGCGCCGGGACCAGCGTGGCCTGTGGAAGGACGTTGCCTACTCGCGTCCCGGCGGTCGTGATCTGCTGATGGATGCTTATGTTCCCGATGGCAAAGGCCCCTTTCCGGCCGTGATCATTGTCCACGGCGGGGGTTGGGAGGCAGGCGACAAGATCACCTATGTCTCACCTGTATTCGCACCGCTCGCTCAGGCCGGATTCGCGTGGTTCTCGATCGATTATCGTCTGACGCCTTACGTCCATGTTCCCGAGCAACTCGAAGATGTGCGGAACGCCGTGCGCTTCGTTCGCCTGCATGCCGGCTGGTTCCACGTCGACCCCAACCGGATCGCGCTGCTTGGTGAATCCGCCAGCGGACACCTCGTGGCCCAGCTGGCATCGATGCCTTGCGCCGGGTGCGAGGTCCAGGCGGTCGTCTCGTTTTACGGCGTTTACAATTTCGAACGCTGGAAAAACGATCCCGATTTCAAGCGCATGTTGCCGCGCATGTTTGAGGATCAAAGTGCGGCCACTCTGCGCCGCTATTCTCCCCTTTTTCATGCTAGCGCCCGTCTGCCACCCATTCTGATCGTCCAGGGCACGGGCGATGAGCTGTATCCGGGCACTGAGGAGTACGCGCGCCGCCTCGGTGGAGTTCACGCCCGCCACGATCTGATTCTGGTCGAGAAGGCTCCGCATGGTATGGAGAACTGGGAGGGGCATCCCGAGTGGATGTTCTACAAAGCTCGCATGGTGAAGTGGCTGGAAGAAAATCTGGGACGGTGAAGAAGAGGAGCCCGCCCCCCGGGATTCGTCCCGGCATGAGGCGGGCATTCCACAGAATGAACGATCGATTTCCCGCGCCGATTTACGATGAAACCGTACTGGCCGTCAACTTCGAAGACGCCAAGCACTATTTTCTCGACTCGTTGCTGGAGATTCATGCCGCGCACACCCTGATGCTTTGCCGGCAGAAAATCATTGGCCGCCGCGATGCGGAGGTCTGCCTGCAAGCCCTTGGCCGGCTGGACCGAGCGACCTTGGCTGAGGCGACGCGGGACGGATGTTGTGAGGACCTCTTTTTCCATATCGAGCAGCGCCTCGTGGAGCAGTGCGGCGCCGAGATCGCAGGCAAGATGCACACGGCCCGCAGCCGCAACGATATCGACATCACCATGTATCGCATGGTGGTACGGCGCGAAATCCTCGAACTGACGGAAGCCGCCATAGGAGCGTCGGGCGTGCTTCTGGATTGGGCGAACGATCACGTCAACACCATCATGCCGGCCTACACACACACACAGCCGGCTCAGCCGACTACCTTCGCTCACTACCTGATGGCTGCCTGCGAGTTTCTCGAACGCGATATTGAGAGGCTGAGGGAGCTGTTTGCACGGGTCAACCGGAGTCCGCTGGGCGCGTGCGCAATCACCACCACGGGTTTTCCCATCGATCGCGCCTACACCGCCCGGCTTCTGGGTTTTGAAGGTCTGCAATTCAACTCCTACGGTGCGATCGCGGCCGTGGACTATCTGACCGAAGCCGCCGGAGTGGTGGCCGTGCTGATGATCAGCCTGGGCAAGCTCGTCCAGGACATGCTGCTCTGGTGCTCCGAAGAGTTTGGCTTTCTGCGGCTCAGCGACGCCTACGTACAGGTCAGCAGCATCATGCCTCAGAAGCGTAACCCGGTGGCCCTCGAACACACGCGAATCCTGGCCAGCAAGGCGCTGGGCCAGGCCCAGGCGGTACTGACCTGCGCCCACAACACCCCGTTCGGCGATATCGTGGACAGCGAGGACGATCTGCAACCGCTCGTCCTCTCGATGTTTGCCGACGGCTTGCGGGCGCTCCGGCTATTCGCCGGGCTTCTCGGCGCTGCCGGCATCGACAAACAGAGCCTGAGCCGACGCGTCTCCGATCGGCCGCTGACGGTTACGGAACTGGCGGACACGCTGGTGCGCAAGGAAGGCATGAGTTTCCGCCAGGCGCACGAACTCGTTTCACGGGCCGTGCAGGAAGTGGGCGGGGCGTACACCCATCGAAACATGGTGTCTGCCCTCAAACGACTGGCGCCGTCGACAATCCAGCGCCGCCTTAGGATCACGGACCAGGAGTGCATGAAGGCGCTCGATCCGGTCCACTTCGTCAACCTGAGAACGGTCGACGGCGGGCCGGCGCCGGGTCAGGTCCGAGCCGCGATCGCGCGCTCTGGCGCGGTAACCGCGTCGAACAGAGGCTGGTTAAAGAGGAAACAGCAATTACTCCAGAACTATCCGAAACGCATCCGGCGAGCTGTGGCTGCACTCGGCGAGCTCCCAGCAAGCTTTTCCTCCGAGACATAGGCTAGGCTGGCCCGGATTAGCGCCGGCGGGATGGTGACATCGATGCCCGGCACGGTCTACCCTATCAACACTCGCAGTTTGGCTTATTATGACGTCTGGTAATGCCTGCAGCCCCTGAAGACACCATCGTCGCCATCGCCACCCCGCCGGGACGCGGAGGCATCGGCGTGGTGCGGCTCTCGGGCGAGCGCGCCATCGAGATTGCATCGAGCCTCATCCGCCCTTCAAAGATCCCCATCGAGACCCACCACGCGACGCTCGGCGAATTTCGCGATCCGGGCTCGGGCCGCGTGCTCGATGAAGTCGTTCTGACCACTTTCCGACGGCCGCGTTCCTACACGGGCGAGGACGTTGTCGAGATCTCCTGTCACGGCGCCCCCGTCATTCTCGCCTATCTCGTCGAGTGCTGCCTGGAGCGCGGCGCGCGCGTGGCGGAGCCCGGCGAATTCACCCTGCGCGCCTTCCTCAACGGCCGCATCGACCTCACCCAGGCCGAGGCGGTGCGTGACCTGATTGAGTCGCGCACGATCTACCAGGCTCGCGTGGCCGCGGAGCAGATGGAGGGATCGGTCTCAGCGCGGCTCAAGCCGCACAAACAGGCGTTGGTGGAGCTGATCGCGCGCCTGGAAGCGGGCATCGACTTTGCCGAAGACGATGTGCCTGTCTCAAGCTGGGACGAAATCGGGCGCAGCCTCGACAGGATCACGGCTGACCTCGAACCGCTCGTCGCCGGATACGAATACGGCCGGCTGGTGCATGACGGGCTGAGCCTGGCCATCGTCGGCCGGCCGAACGTGGGGAAATCGAGCCTCTTTAACCGTCTGCTGAACGAAGAGCGCGCTATTGTCACCGCTACGCCAGGCACCACCCGCGATCTTGTGGCCGAGAGCGCCGCGATCGGCGGGATCCCCGTGCGGCTTGTCGATACCGCCGGCATTCGCGAGACGATCGACGAAGCCGAGCAGATCGGCGTCCGCAAGACGCTTCAGGTGATCGCGGATTCTGACCTGCGGCTGCTGGTGATCGACGCGTCTGAGGAGTGGACTCCCGAAGATGGCGCGCTGCTCGATCGCGTCCATCCGCTCGGCTCGCTCCTGGTCGCATTCAATAAGTGCGATCTCGCGCCCGGAATCGACGCCGATCAGATCGGTGATCATCTCACCGGAACGACGGTTGTCTGGACGTCAGCCCTGACGGGCCAGGGAGTAGCCGAACTTAAGACCGCGCTGCTCGATCTCGCCGCTCCTGCGCGCGACGCCGCCGGCGGAACGCTGATAACGAACCTGCGGCATCAGCAACTGCTGCGCGAATGCCTGGGCGCTCTCGGCCGCGCCCGCGGCGCCGCCCGTGAGCGTGTCCACCACGAAATGCTGTTGCTCGATCTCTACGACGCTCTGCGCGCGCTCGACGCGATCACGGGCGCGACGACGGTGGAGGATCTGCTGGGCGTGATCTTTTCGACGTTCTGCGTGGGCAAGTAGCCTTGTCTCCTCGGTTCCGAATTGAAGTCCTCGGAAAGCCAATCCTGGGACCGGGAACTGCTCAGCGCCTCGTCATCACGCATCAGCACCGTTGTGCAAGGATCCGTTCTCGACCTCTCTAACGGTTGCGGGAGCAAAGTGCGATCGATGCTGTGCCCGCCGCTGCCGAGGCTTTGCGTGCCAGAACTCGGACTGACGGAAGCACCGAGAGGAGGGACGGGTAAAAGCGTCACTTCCGTAGCGACTTGAACGCCGAGCGCAGCTTGTCGGCCAGTATCCCCGAGCCCTCGGCGGGAGCGGCATTCTGCTCCGTCCACTCGCGCACTTCTTCGGCCTCGCGCGCTTCCGCGACGGCCTTCGCGCTCAGGCGGATGCGCCGCCCTGCCGGATCGACTTCCAGGACGATCACCTCGACGTCCGCCCCGACGGGAAAGGCCCGCCGGACATCACCTTCCTTCGCGACGCCGGTCTCGCTCAAGGGAATGACACCCGTACGCCCGGGGGCGAGGAAGACGAAGACGCCGAAGTTCTCGTGCCGTTCGACCTTTCCCGTCAGGCGCGCGCCCGGAACGATGCCCGGCCGGGTTCCCGTCGCCTCGGCCCGCGCCCAGCCTTCCTCGATCAGCGCCACCCCGATCCGTTTCTGCTCGGGGTCGATGGTTAGAATCTCGAAAGTTCCGGTCGTTCCGGCAGCGACCTGACTTGACCAGCCTCCCGATCGTCCGGTCGGCGCAAATGTGGAAGCATGGGCCAGCGCCTCGACGCCCGGCTCGAGTTCCACAAACGCGCCGAACTCCGCGACGCGCGTGACGCGGCCCGGCAGCCGTTGGCCTACTCTGTACGCCTGCGGCACTCTCGTCCATGGATCGGCGGAGAGTTGCTTCAAGCCGAGCGATATCTTCTGCTTTTCCGCGTCCACGCGCAGCACCTTGACGGTGATCTCCTCGCCTGCTTTCACCACCTCCGCGGGGTTCGACACACGCGACCACGCCATTTCGGACACGTGGAGCAACCCCTGGACGCCTGCGCCGAGATCGATGAACGCGCCGAACTCACGGATGGAAGCCACACGGCCGGTCAGGACGGCGCCGGCAACGATCTTCTCGCGAAGCTTGGCGGCGTTCACCCGCTGCTCCTCCTCGAGGAGCGCGCGACGGGAGACAACGACGTTGGCGCCGCCTTCCTTGTACTCGATGATGCGGAATGGGTAGACGTGCCCTTCGTGCGCCGACGGGTCGGCGCCGCGGAGGTCAATCTGGGAAATCGGGCAGAAGGCGCGGCGCCGGCCGATGCGTACCTCGTAGCCGCCCTTTACCGCCCGTTCAACCTTCCCTTCCACCGGCAGGCCGCTTTGAAAGGCGGTTTCGAACTGCTCATCGCTCGCGGCCGCTCCCGCCAACTTTCGGGAGAGTGTCAATCCGCCTTGCGTTGATACCACCATCGCCTTGATATGATCGCCCAGCGCGACCTCAAACTCACCGGCGTCGTTCTTCAGTTCAGCGATGTCCATGACCGCCTCACCCTTGCGGCCAACGTCGACTAACGCGACCTCCGGCCCGATGGAGACGACCCTGCCCTCCACCAGTTCGCCCTGATCGAGGCGCTTGGCCACGGCCGAAGCCTCGAACATCGCTGCGAAATCTTCCTCGTGATCGCCCACGGCACACTCCTGTACGATTGCGCTTCGCCCCTCGGCAATCATTCCTTGTGGATGCCCGACGGATAATTGTACCAGCAGGATCCGCTCATACGAAAAGCGAACCCAAGCGCTCGCCTCGACCGCCCACTCTTTCTATCCGTTGCGGAATTGGGTACCGGTGCCGTTTTTCGGCTGCTCTTGGTCATTCCTCATTCCCGCGCAGGCGGGAACGACGAAGGGCGTTCCAATGATCAAATGCCACCACTACCCGGAATTGCTTTGCCCTGGCGGTAGGGTTATGCTGGGCTGACGATGAGCGACCTCGAGACCAAGCGTGCGCGCCTGGAGGCGGAACTCGGAGCTGTGCCGTCGCTGGTCGTGGCTTACTCGGGCGGAGTGGACTCGGCGTTCCTCGCTTACGCGGCGCACAAAGTCCTCGCGGATCGGATGCTGGCCGTGACCGCGCTCAGCGAGAGCTACTCGGCGGACGACCGGCGCAAGGCGACCGACTGCGCCCGGCAACTCGCGCTGCCGCACGAATTCATCGAAACGCACGAAGTCTCGAATCCCGCCTATCGCGCCAATGCCCCGAACCGATGCTTCTTCTGCAAGGATGAGCTTTTCACGGAGCTCGATCGCCTCGCGGACGAGCGCGGTTACGCCGCTGTGGCTTACGGCGTCAACATGGACGATCTCGGCGACTGGCGTCCGGGCCAGCAGGCGGCGCGCGATCATCGCGTGTTGACGCCGCTCGTCGACGCCGGCCTTACCAAAGCCGACATCCGCGAACTGGCGCGTCGTGCCGGCGTTCCGGTGTGGGACCGGCCCGCGTCGCCCTGCCTTGCTTCAAGGATTGCGTACGGCATCGAGGTCACGCCCGAGCGCCTGCGCGTGGTCGAACAGGGCGAAGAAGCGCTGCGCGCGCTGGGATTCACGCGCTTCCGTTTGCGGCATCACGACAAGCTGGCGCGCATCGAGATCGCAGCCGAAGAGCTGCCCCGCGCGCTCGATCCCGAAATGGCCCGGCGATTCGTCGAGGCGCTGAAAGCCCTGGGATTCACGTACGTCACGCTCGATCTCGAAGGCTACCGGCAAGGATCGCTGAATTCGGGATTGACGAAGATCGGGAATGCCGGGAGTCGGGATCCAGGGTTCGGGGTTCGGGGGCCGGATAGGTAGAAACGCAGCTGATGAAACGGATTCTCGCGGTCGCGATACTCCTTGCTGTGCAGGCTTTCGCTCAGGCGCAGACACCTCCTCAAGCTTCACCGCAGACCGTCGCCGAGCGTCTCGGTTATCCTGCCGACGCCAAGCTCCTCATCATCCATGCCGACGATCTCGCCGTGGCGCATTCGGTGGACGACGCCAGCTTCGCGGCGCTCGAATCCGGCGCCGTAACCTCGGCCAGCGTCATGGTGCCCTGCCCCTGGCTGACGGAAGTGGCGGATTGGTTCAAGGCTCACCCCGAAGCCGACGTCGGCATTCACCTCACCCTCACCAGTGAGTGGAAGGACTACCGCTGGGGTCCCGTCGCCCCGCGCGACCAGGTGCCGTCGCTGCTCAATCCCGACGGATACTTCTGGCCTGAAGTGATGCCCGTGGTCCAGCACGCCACGCCCGACGACGTGGAGCGCGAAATCCGCGCCCAGGTCGAGCGCGCGATGGCAATGGGTATTCATCCCACGCATCTCGACATGCACATGGGAACGCTCGCCGCGCGTCAGGACTACTACGCGGTTCTGATCAAGGTGGCGCACGAGTACCATCTGCCGTTCCTTGCACTGCACATCTCGGGCTCGCAGGCGAAGTGGCTGTCGATGCTGAAGCCAACCGATCCGGTGCTCGACTCACTCACACAGTTCACACCCTTCGTCAAGGCGGAGACCTGGACCGAGTCCTACGTCAAGGCCCTGAATAATCTGAAGCCCGGCTTGAACGAGTTCATCGTCCACCTTGGCCACGACGATTCCGAGCTTGAGGCCATCACCGCCGGACATCCCGACTACGGCGCGGCGTGGCGCGCCCGCGATTTCAAAGCCGTCACCAGCCCGGAGTTCCACAAGACGATCGAAGACAATCACATCATTCTGGTGCACTGGAAGGATCTCGATAAGACGATGTAGGGACGCTCAGGTAGCGCCGGCCTTCAGGCAGCCTGCACCCCACTCCCCTCGCGTGTATGTTTTACCTTTACGCGTGTAAGCTGCTGAAAGCCACTATTTGCGCGCACGAAACCATCAGGCTGTTGAAGATTGAGGGGGACACAACATTAAGACGCAACCGGCGCTGCGAACTCCCGCGCGATGCGCGCCGTGGTCGCATGGATTCGCACGGTATCCGCCACGTGCCGCGCGTATCCGCCGGCGAGCGTGACCGCGACCGGCGCTTTGTGCTTGCGCGCCTGCTCGAACACCAACCGGTCGCGGTGCGCGAGCCCGTCAAGGCTGAGCTTAAGACCGCCGAGTTGGTCCTCCCGGTAAGGATCGGCGCCCGCGACGTAGAAGACGAGGCCTGGCTGGAACCTGGCGAACGACTCCGCCAGTCCATGCTCGAGCGCCGCCAGATATTCGTCGTCGCCGGCGCCATCCTCCAGGTTGATGTCGAGCGAGCTCGGCGGCTTGGGATAGGGATAATTGTGCTCTTGATGGATCGAGAATGTGAAGACGTCCGGATCGGCGCCGAAGATTCCCGCCGTGCCGTTCCCGTGATGGACATCGCAGTCCACGATCATCGCGGTGCGCACGGCGCCGTCCTTCTGCAGGCGCCGGATGGCGATGGCAACGTCGTGCAGCACGCAGAATCCTTCGCCATGATCGGCGAAGGCGTGATGGAATCCGCCGCCGAGATTCACGCTCGCTCCCGATTCGAGCGCCAGGCGTCCGGCCAGAATCGACCCGCCCGCGCACAGCCACACAGCTTGAATCAGCTCGGGCGAGTAGGGAATCTCGAGACGCAGAATCTCCGTGTAGGAGAGCGTCCCGTGCTTGAGTTTGTAGATGTACTCCTGGTCGTGGACCAGCGCCACGTCTTCATCGGTGGCCGGTTCGGGCTCAACAAAATCCCCCTCGTGCGCCCAGCCTTCCTTGAGCAGCTTTTCTTTCGTCAGCCGGTACTTCACCGAGGGAAACACATGATCGCCGAGGTGAAGGTCGTAGCCATCGGCGTAGACGATGTTCATATCGGGGTCCAGTCCAGAGTCCTGCTCACAAGGCACTCAACACAATCCGTCATTCCCCCGAACGCGGGAATCCAGGTTCGAGTCCTACGCGAGTTCCTGATGAAAAAACTCCACGCTGGCGCGGGCGTCCTGCTCGAAACTGCCGTTGCCTTCGATGGAGATTCCGCCGCGAAAGCGGATTTTCTTCACCAGCTCGAAAAACCGTGCGTACTCGGGATCTTCGGAACTGCTCCTGGGCCAGCGCCGTCCCTGCGGATTCGCGAAGTGGAAATGCACGATCTCATGCCGCGCCTTCCAGACGATGTCGGGGTCTTCGTTCTCGACTCGCATGTGATAGTAGTCGATAATCATGCGCACGTTGGGATGATGGACCTCGTGCACCAGCCGCAACGCCTCCGCGCCCGTGTTGATGATATTCGATTCCTGGTGCCGCAGCGGCTCGATGGCGATCACGATTCCGTGCGGCCGCGCCGCGTCGCCCGCGAGGTGCAGGAAGGCCTTGATCTGCTCCCAGGCGCGCTCGCGCGGGAACCCCGCGGGGACATCCCGCGAACTGGCGCTACCCCAAACCACGATCTCGCCGCCCACTTCGCGGCAGCGCGGCAGGCAGAGATCGAGATAGCTCCGCACCTCGTCTGTCTTGACGTCGTCGCCGACCACGCTCAGTTTGCGGATGAAACTGTTGAAGCTCGTGCACCGCAGCCGCGAGGCGAGCACGCGCGCCTTGAACGACGCAAAATCCGCCGCGCTCATGTCGGCGAGCGCTGCCGCCCCAGGCTCCAGATAGTCGAAGCCGTAGCTCTCCGCCTTTTCAAGATCGCGCGGCGGCGCGCAGACGCCGATCTGAACCCGGCGGCTCGGAGCGCGGGCATCCTGCCCGCCGGGAATCCAGCCGGCCGCGGGCGTGGCCGTTGCCGCGGCGCCAATCATCTTCAGCCATTGCCGGCGCGAGATCATGAGCACCTAACGCTGGGGCGCAGAGTTGAATTCCGTTCAGATTCGTCTGCGGCTGTCTCTCGCGTGCTAGTTTACTCGAAGAAACGAGACTTCGTCCTGAACGGAGGCGAAGTGAAGATAGTGATGAGGTTGTGCCTGATTGTGATTGAGCGATTGAGTGACTGGGCGATTACACGGACAATCGAAACGGTAGCCGAAAACGGAGAACCGCTTCGCGGGAACCGGCTACCGATAACCGTTCTTGATTTTTCCGCGTTTGGCCTGTAGCATGGGGTTCTCTCAGGATTTACCCAGCCGAACCCGTCGAGCCGCAGCATGGGATATACCCGGGCTGATCTCAGGCAGGTTAGTGCGTAGAAAGAACACCCAGGCTCGCCCGGAGAGATAGAAACCTCCGTTCCTTCGCGAGCATCACAATGACGCAGTGGTGGATCAGGATCGATCGTCCCGAGTACCGCAAACGCGAGTTAGGAGGGCTATGAGAATTGTGCTGAATCGCCTTGTTGTAGTGGCCGCGTGCTGTCTCGTTTGCGCGGGGTTGTCAATGGCGGCGGATTCCGATGGCGCCGCGCTTTTCAAGTCGAAGTGCTCGATGTGTCATGGCGCGGACGGTAAGGGCTATGCGGCTGTCAAGACGCCCGATTTTACCGACGCCAAGTGGCAGGCTTCGATGACCGATAAGAAAATCGCCGACACGATCAAGAACGGCAAGCCAAACACCATGATGATGCCGTTCGGAAACCAGTTGAGCGACGCCGACATTCAGGCCCTGGTCAAGCAGATCCGGTCTTTTGGCAGCAGCGGCAAAAAGTAGGACGCTTCGCGAATCCGCCGGCCGCCGGCTGGCAGCGCGATCGCGGAATGGGCGTGGCTTTTGCGCCCGCTAACGCGCCGGGCCGCCCGGCCGAACTGGGTCGTCGCCTCCGGAGTTCTCATGGAAAAGGTGCGTGTAGGGATCATCGGCTCGGCTTTTGTCTCGAACATTCATGCCGAGGCTCTCGAGGAAGTGCCCGAAGCCGAAGTAATCGCCGCCTGTTCGCCGAATAAGGACCGCGTGGAGGCGTTTGCGGAGCGATGGAAAATCCCGAGCTTCACCACCGATTACAGGCGGCTTCTGGACCGCAAGGATATCGATGCGGTCGTGATCGGAATTCCCAACGACCTGCATCGCAAGGTGGTGGTTGCCGCTGCCGAGGCCGGCAAGCACGTCATTCTTGAAAAGCCGATAGCGCATACGCTCGACGATGCGGACGCCATTCTGAAGGCCTGCCGCAAGCATAAAGTCATGCTCGGCTATGCGGAGACGATCTGCTTTTCGCCTAAATACGTCCGGGCCCGGAAGCTGGTCGAAGAGGGCGCCGTGGGCGCGGTCTACATGATCAAGCAGGGCGAGAAGCACTCGGGCCCGCACTCCGACTGGTTCTATGACGTGGAACGGTCCGGCGGCGGCGCAATCATGGACATGGGCTGCCACGGCATCGAGTGGGCCCGCTGGATGTACGGCAAGCCCAAGGTGAAGAGCGTGACCGCCCATTGTCAGCGTGTTTTTCACATCAACCGGACGCGCGCAGAGGACAACAGCGTCATCCTGCTCGAATTCGAGGGCGGCGGAATCGCGGTCATCGAAGACAGCTGGGCGAAACCTGGCGGCATGGACGACCGTATTGAGCTTTATGGCACGAACGGTGTGATCTATTGCGACCTGCTGCGCGGCAGCTCCATGGAGACCTACAGCACGCAGGGATACGGTTACGCCGTGGAGAAGGCGGGCGATACCAAGGGCTGGACCTTTACGGTTTTTGAGGAGACGCACATCTACGGTTTCCCGCACGAGATGCGTCACTTCATCCGGTGCTTCCAGAATGAAGAGGCGCCGTCGGAGAGCGGGGAGGACGGCCGCGCAACTTTGGAAATCATCTATGCCGCTTATGAGTCGGCCGCCAGCGGCCGTCGCGTGACGTGGCCGTACAAGCCGAAGAAGCCCGGCGACATTCCCGCTCGGCCGTGGTTGAAGGCGCAATCGTGATATGCTGCCTGCCCGGCATCTGAGATTCGAGTACCAACATGAGTGATCGGAAATACCGTCAGCGCGGCTACCAGGATTCGGACCGCGATCGTCGCGACAGACCGCCCGGTCAGCGTCCCGGGCCGAAGCCCGAAACGTACGGTCCGCGGACACCTAATTTCCCGGGCGCGCACACCGTGGTCCGGTGTGGAAGTTGCGGGACTATTCTCCCCGCCGACTTCGATTCCAATGGACGGTGTCCGCGCTGTGGATTTGAGCTGCACAGTTGCAAGCAGTGCGCTTACTTCGACACCGCCGCGCGCTTCGAGTGCAGCCGTCCCGTGCAGGTTCGCGTGGTCCGCAAAGACGCTCGCAATGAGTGCGGCTTGTATGCGCCGCGCACCACGATCGAGCGCCAGACTTCCCCCGGCGCCGGAACTTCTACTGTGCGGGCATCAAACGATCCCCGCCAGGCTTTCGAAAATCTTTTCAAGAAGTAGTGCCAGCCGCAAGAGAGCTGCCGCATGAGCGAAAATCTCCTGGCCCGAACCGAAACATATCTGGACGAATTGCTGCCGCGACGTGACGCGGTGGTGCGCGAGATGGAGCGCTACGCCGCCGAGAATGACGTGCCGATCGTGGGCCCGGCATGCGCGCGCGTTCTGTACCAGCTAGCGCGCGTCTCCGGGGCGCGCCGTGTCTTTGAGATGGGATCCGCCATCGGCTATTCCACGCTCTGGCTCGCGCGCGCCGTGGGCGAACGTGGAACCGTCTACTACACTGACGGGGATCCGGCGAACTGTCGCCGCGCCCAGGCATACCTGAAGCGCGCCGGCGTGCTCGATCGCGTGAAGCTGCTCAACGGCGATGCTCTTGACATGCTCCGTTCCACAACCGGAGAGTTTGATCTCATCTTCAATGACGTAAACAAGGACCAGTATCCGGATGTCTTCCGGCTGGCCATCCCGCGATTGCGTATCGGCGGACTATTCATTACGGACAACGTGCTGTGGCACGGACGCGCAGCGCGTCCCGCCAAGCCGGGCGATGTGCGTACCGAGGCCGTTCAGAAATTCAACCGGATGATCTACGGGTCACCGAGGCTCTTCACCACCATCATTCCTTTGCGCGACGGGCTCGCGGTTTCGGAGCGCATCCGCTAGGCGACCTCGATGATTGCCCGCCGCCTTGCTCAGCCGACCTGGCGCAACTCTCTTCATTCCCTCTTTCTTCCAGCCACCGCAGTTGCGATTCTTCTTGCGACGCATGCCGTCAACGCCGTGCAAAGTGAACCTCGCGCGCTTACCGTCTCCAGCGCAGATACGACAGTGACCGTGACGGCCGGCCAGCGTGCGCCTCAGATCGTCTCGCTGGCCGGCGGAGGAATTACGTGGGAGAATGATCGACCGGAGAACCTGATTGCCAAGATCAGGATGGGCGGCGCGTGGCAATCCGTACACTGGAAGCTGAAGTCCGCCGATGCGACAGGAGCGCGCCGACGGGTCAGCATCGTCTACAAGTCATTCTCGCCACGCCTTCGCCTGCAGTGGTCCTGGCAGGCGCGCGCTTCCGCTGGACCCATTGAACACGCCGTGACCCTCACGAATCTCGAACGCACGGCTGTGGAACTGCCGGTGCCGGACAGCCTCGCGTTTGCCTGGAACCTCGCAACCTCAGGAACTGAGAGCGAGGGATTGCGTCACCTTTGGATTGAGAAGGGCGCAGGGAAACCGTCAGCAGAAGGGACGCACGAGGATGAGATCGGCCGCGAGTACCGGTGGTCGGGAACCTCCAGCACTTACGCCGTCGATACGCCTGCCGGTGAGCCGCGTGAGATCATTCCCTGGCTGTTAGTCGAGTCGAGCGGAAGCCGGCGCGCCGGCTGGTATCTCGGCATCGAGTTCAGCGGGCGCGTGCGCCTGACGCTCCGGCGCGATGGACCAAGGCTATCTGGCGAGGCGGGCCTGAACCCATCGCCAGGTCCGGCATACACGCTCGTGGGGCCAGGCGAATCGTTCACCGCGCCAACCGTCTTCCTCGGCGCGTTTACCGGCGGCCCCGATGAGGCGGGTAACATTCTGCGCCGCTGGATCAGCCGCGTGTTGCAGAATCCGGCGGACTACGATCGCCGCGATTACCCGCTTCTGGTGAACAACAGCTGGGGCAGCGGCATGGCGATCGATGAAGACCAGGCACGCGGCATGATGGATGATGCCGCGCGTTTGGGCCTCGAGATGTTCCACCTCGACGCGGGCTGGTTCCGCGGCGTGGGCGATTGGTATTCGAACCCGGTGAAGTTCCCGCATGGTGTCGACGCGCTCGCCCATCGAGCCCACGAGCTTGGCCTGAAGTTCGGTCTCTGGGTAGACTGGACGCAGGCCGGGATCGACGGCGAGCCCGAAGCGCTCAACGTGCACGATCCGAAGACTCGCGAGTGGCTGACGCGCGATGTAGCCTCCGATTGGAAACCGGAAGAATTCAAGGGAGTCACCATTGATATTGGTGATCCGCCGGCACGCGCCTGGTGCGCCGGCGAACTCGAGCGCCTGGTCAGCTCCTTCCATCTCGACATGCTCGAGCATGACGGATATCTCGTCGCGCAGGGATGTCTTCGCGGCGATCATCCGCACGTGGCGTGCGATCCTGCCCAGGCCGGTCCGGCGCCGCTGCTGATCGGATCGTGCTCCACCGATGTGAGCTACCGGGCTAGCCTGGCTTATTACAGCCTTTACGACGACGTCCGGCGCCGTCATCCCGGGCTGTTGCTCGAGGCGTGCAACGATGGCGGACGCATGGTTGATTTCGGCGCCGCCGCTCACACGGACTATTTCTCCATCACCGACTCTTACGATCCGCTTTCAAACCGTGAAGCGTTCTACGACGCCAGTCACGTGCTTCCCGCATCGATGCTCGAATGCTATGTCGAGCGAACGCCGGCGCCTCAAATTGCGAATTTCCTGTATACACTGCGCAGCGGCATGATGGGCTGGTGCACGGTGATGCAGGACACGCGTGAATGGAACAGCGGCGAGCGCGCCGCAGCCGAGCGTGCGTTTGCGGTCTACAGGTCCGGCTTGCGGCCGCTGATCCGAAATGGCGATCTTTACCACATTTCGCCGCGACCCGACGGCGTTCACTGGGACGGCATCGAGTATTGGGACCGTAGCTCGCGCCACGGCGTCGTATACGCCTTTCGCGGGTCGGCGCCGGACGAAGGTCGGCACCAATTCCTTCTCCACGGTTTGGACGCGAGCCGGTCATATCAGCTTCAGTTCGAAGATCACACTTCTCCTGACCGTGTGGTCGGCGGGCGCGACCTCATGCGGTCCGGCCTCGCGATCGCGCTTCCGCTGCCGGAATCTTCGGAGCTCGTCTTCATCAAAGAAACTCGGTTACCGGGGCATTCGCAATGACGATGACGTGTTCGGCGGTGGCTTTTCATCTTCTTCTCAGCAGCGCTACCCAATCGCCGCCATCAGGCGCCGCAAGAGATTGCCACTCTGGTCCCGCCGCATCGCCCAGCGCAATCGTCTCACCCGAGCGCGGGTTGAACCATGACGCGCGATAGCTGCCCGGCTCCAGCCGGACGGTCACGGATCCGCCTTTCGGCAGGTAGACCACGTAAGTCTCTCCGGGATCGGCGAGGCAGTAATCTCCTGCCGTCACGAGACTGTCGTCCGGATTCGTCAGCCACCACTCGAAGCTGGTAAAGAAGTCGACCATGTGAGCGTAGCCTACTAGCATTGTCATTGTGCTGTCGCCGCGCCCGTTCACCCATCCGCCGCCCGTATCCGGCCAGACCCCGGTGCCGCGCTTCGCCGTCTCGCCCGTGGTCTGATAACCACCGGCCATCGCGATCTCCCATGCCGCACGCCGGTCGGCGTCGGCCGATTGCCCGTCGGGGTAATTTGGACTCCAGTGCGGGTAGTGGTCCTCGTAGCCGTATTCCTCGTCGGTCTGCGGGACGATCCGACCCGTCGCTTCCTGCTGCTTTCGCTGATCGAGCATCCAGCCGTGTATGGGACGCATCCACTGCTGGAACGACGTAAACCCGAACCAGGCCGATCCGCGATCCTGCTGCGTGTTGTCGACGGGATGGTCGCTCGCCAGGTGATGGTACGCGTCGAGATGATCCACCAGGAGCGATCCCATCTCGTGCGACCAGGCCAGGCTGCGGAAGGAGCTGATATCGTCGCCAAGATCCCAGGTAATGTTGCTGTATGCTCCCAGACGCGCCGCGGTATAGGCGTAGTAACGGCGCTCGTCCTCGCTCAAAGCGGCGGGATGCACCTTGGAGTCGTTCCAATCGAGGATGATCGAGATGATCATGCCCTTCGACCGTGCGTAGTCCAGCATGCGATCCCAGCGCTGGTAATAGGCCACATTGAACCGGCTATAATCGAACCCCGGATCGTCCGTCGACTCCGGCCGGGCCGCCATCCAGGGATTCAACCACGGAGAATACCCGTTCTCTGGCACGATTGGCTCGCTCGCGCTGGTGCTCCATCGTCCGGCCAGCAGCGCGCGGATGCGATTCACCTCCAGCGCGTGCAGCCGATCGATGATCGAGCGCACCTGATCGTCGCTCGTCCAGGCCATCAGGAAAAATGCCGTGGTCCCGTTCCAGAAATAGTGCTGGCCCGCGTCCTCCCAAATAAAGTGCCACGGATGAGCCGGATCCACGCGCAGGATGCCGTTGCGGTGGGCGTCCACGGCCTGAAAGTTGCCGCTCGATTGCTTGCGGTAAGCGCCTTCCTGATACGCGACGCTGTAGTGGTACTGACCCGGCCGTGCCGGCATAAAGCGAATCCGGTACAAGCTTCCATCGGGCGAGTCGCAGAAGCCGGAAACAGAAACGGGCGGCACACCGGGTGCATCGAACTGCCCCGATACCGAAGCGTCAACAAAGGGATTTTGCACGTCCGGGCGCGTGACCGTCACTGTCACTTCCACAAAATCGTAAGCTGCTACCGGTTGCGCGGGCTGTGAGAATGAAACCGAAACGGGTCCTATCTGGCCAGCGTTCGGTTGCACCCCCGCGGCCAAGGCGCAACAGGCGACGGCGCTCACGCCCAAGTACGGTAACCATGACAAACAGAAAACGCGGCTCACAAGGCCTCCCTCACTCCGAGAAAGCGATGGTAGCACCGGACCGGCAACCGCACGCTAACTGTCCAATATTCACGTTTGGCCAAGAGGTCGCAATGTTGGCTGAAGAGAGCGTCGAGATAAAAATGTTTAATACTTAATTTTAACCCCCTTCTTATTAGAGATTGGTTATATAATGCGTGGACACACAGGGGCGCTGCCGGAGAGCGGACATCGTAAACTGTCCGCCTCAAGGGGGGAAGTTGCGGGGCGAGGAAGACGTCCTCGATACCACTCGCGGGTTGTGTGCGATCTCGGCATTGATGGCCAGGTATTCGACCGTCCTGAGCCGGCCTACCATTGCCCTCGCCATTGCACTCTTTTCGGTTTCTCTGTCTACACGTAAGGCATCCGCCGTCCAGCAGGGTTCTTCTGACTCGGGCGCGAAAGCCCCCCCTGTTCTGACGCAGGCTGCGGATATCCGCCAACTGACATTCGACAAAGCCAAGCAGGGCTATCCGGTCCACGTGCGCGCGGTGGTTACGTATTACGACCCGAAATCGGACCTGTTCGTTCAGGACTCGTCCGCCGGAATTTGGGTGGAAATGGGCGGCGCGACGGCTGCGCTCAAGATCGGCGACTTTATTGATCTCCAGGGCGTGAGTTCGTTTGCCGATTTTGCACCTCAGATCGCGCAACCCCGGATCACAGTGCTGGGCACGGCGCCCTTGCCATCCGCTACGCCTGCCCCCTATGAGCGCCTGGCATCGGGCGCCGAAGACAGCCAGTGGGTTGAGGTTGAAGGCATCGTGCACCAGGCGTTCAACGACGGCATCCATTTGTCGATGGGTGTCGCCATGGCGGGAGGACGCATCACGGTACGCATGCCCAATTTCACCGGCAATGCTTCGGCGCTGGTTGACGCCAAGGTCCGGTTGCTGGGGGCCTGCGGCGCAATCTTCAATTCGCGCGGCCAGATCACCGGGGTTATTCTGGATGTCCCTTCGCCCGCTCAGATGACCATAGAAGAGCCTGGGCTTCCCGATCCCTTCTTTCTCCCGGTTCGGCCCATCAGCACGCTTTTGAGCTTCGCGCCCAACGGGATTTCGGGGCACAGGGTGCGAGTGCAAGGCGTGGTGACCTCCCAGACTCCCAGCAAGTCTCTGTTCATACAGGACGAGACCGAGGGGCTTTATCTGGAAAGCGTCCAGAACGCCTCGGTGAAGCCCGGCGATGTTGTGGACGTGGTCGGATTCCCTTCTCCTGGCGATTACTCGCCGATTCTGCAGGACGCGCTGTTCCGGCGCCTCGGAAGCACGCGCGAACCGAAGCCAATCAGCGTGAACGGCGACAAAGTGATGAGCGGCGACGTGGACGCCGAGGTGATCCAAATCGACGCCTGGCTCAAGGACAAGGTCCGGCTGGCGAACGAAACCGACCTGATTCTGCAGTCCGGAAACATTGTGTTCGATGCGCAGGCCCTGGGCGCGGCCGACGCCAAAGGTGTGCAGAACCTGGAGAGTGGTTCGCTTCTCAGATTGACGGGCGTCTGCTCGATCAAGGTGGACGAGGGCCGTGTCCCGCGGGCTTTCCGTCTTGTGCTTCGCTCGCCTCGTGACGTCCAGGTGCTGCAAGCGCCGCCCTGGCTAACGGCCTCGCGTGCCGCAACCGTCGCAGGCATGCTGCTTCTGGCGACCCTGATGGCTCTGCTGGGAATGGCGGTGCTCCGCCGGCGCGTCGAGGAGCGCACCGAAGCCCTGAAGCGGCGAACCATCGAGTTGGAGCGCTCGAACGCAGAGCTCGAACAGTTTGCCAACGTAGCCTCGCACGATCTCCAAGAGCCGCTGCGCATGGTGTCGATCTTTGCCCAACTTCTTTCGGATCGCTACAAGGGCAACCTGGACAGCGATGCCGACGCGTTCCTGGGTTTCCTCCTTGAAGGAGCCCAGCGGATGCGCACACTGATCGACGGCCTGCTCTCGTTTTCGCGCGTACAAAGCGGGGCCCGCGAGCTTCGCCCCACCGACAGTGAAGAAGTCCTGCTCGCCGCGCTTGCCGATCTGACCGTTGCCCGGCACGACTCGGAGGCAGAAATCACCCATGACCCGCTGCCCACCGTAATGGCCGATGCCTCCCAAATGGAGCAGGTCTTCCAGAACATCATCGGGAATGCGATCAAGTTCGCCGGCGGCGCCCGGCCCCGCATTCATGTCTCCGCCGATCGCGTCGGTTCGCAGTGGATCTTCAGCATACGCGACGACGGGATCGGCATCGATCCCCGTTTTCACGACAAAATCTTCGGCATTTTCCAGCGCCTTCACTCTCGCGACGCATACCCCGGCACAGGCATCGGTCTCTCGATTTGCAAGCGCATTGTGGAACGGCATGGCGGCCGAATCTGGGTGGAATCCGGCGAGGGCCAGGGCTCGACGTTCTATTTCAGCGTGCCGGCGGCGCCTGCCGAAATAGGTGAGCCTCACGCGGAGCGGCCGAGCTCCTTGACCGAAGAGCCGCAGTTCGAAATGGAGAGATGAACCACTCACGGCGACCCACGGCGGCCGGTTCGCGGTAACCGCCACGGTGGCGGAACCGCTTGGGTCTGCAGAATCCGGCGTCAAAACATCAGCCGTCCCGCGAATCAGCAAGCTCTTGGCCTTCGACCTATACGCGCCTCTCGAATCCGCAATTGGTCCGAGAGTCTCATTTCGTTTCTTCATGAATACAAAGCATATTTCAGCTTTGGTCCGACGTGCTCCCGGCTCGCGCGGTGAATCTGGAATGGGAAAAATGCAGTGAACAATAAATCTCGCCAAAAAGGTCCTCTGTCTCGCCTAAGCTGCTGAAAACAAGCAGGATAGTCTGGCAGGAGATGGTTCCAAACCCCGAGATCTTGACCATAACTGGCTGAACTGACGAGATTTAGCCGGATTGGGTCTGCCGGGTTCGCCTCCAGGCGTCGATTGGTTTCGATGGCGGGTTGCAACTGATCTCTCCGCAAGGACGCCCGATCTGGCCGGGACAGCCGGCAATCGGGGATTGAGCGCCGTCAAAGGCGTGCGACGGCGGGGCATTGCAGGACTCCGATTTCTCCGGGGGAAGAAAAGGTAGTCTACTGAACCATCAGGCGTCTGTCAAGTTTTATTCTTGAAGTTTTATTCTTGAAGCTGGAGGCCCCTGACATAGCCTAGTTTGATGATGACCAGGTGTGGGCGAGCCGGATCCCAATACGGCGCACACCTCTTGCGCGATTCACCAACCTGTCGGGTCTCGACAGGGCGGCCTGCGGCAGCCTGGCGGCGTCATGCTGGAATCAAGCCGACCCGGCAGCAACTCCGCGTGCGCATTCATCCTGGCTCGCACTCAGCACAGGCAGCGTGAAATAGAAAGTCGCGCCCGAGCCGGCGGCCGATTCCACCCACATGCGCCCGCCGTGCCGCTCGACAATGCGCCTGCAGATCGACAGCCCGATGCCCGCGCCCGGATATTCCTGGCGCGTGTGCAGGCGCTGGAAGATCACGAAAATCCGCTCGAAGTACGCCGGGTCGATTCCGATGCCGTTGTCCCTGACAGAAAACGTCCACTCGGAACCGTCCCGCCCGGCCGAGACGTGGACCCGCGGAGGTTTCGAATTGCGGAACTTCAGGGCGTTGCTGAGCAGGTTTTGGAACACCTGCTCCAACTGCACGTCGTCGGCGAATACGGACGGGAGGGGATCGTGCGTCACCTCGCCACCGGCCTCGCGGATGGCTACCTGGAGCGTTGCCAGGCTGCGAGTGAACACCGCCTCAGTATCCGTAGGTACCAACTCTCCGCCCCGCGACTTCACGCGAGCGAAAGAAAGCAGACCATTGATCAGGGCCTGCATGCGGGTAGCGCCCTCCACGGCGAACCTGATGAAATCGTCGGCGTCGCGGTCAAGCCTGCCCTCGTAGCGTATGGCCAATAACTGCGTGAAGTTGGTCACCATACGCAACGGTTCCTGAAGGTCGTGAGAGGCCACGTAGGCGAACTGCTCCAGTTCAGCGTTGGAGCGCTCCAGTTCCACGGTCCGATGCCTGAGCGCTTCCTCGGCCCGCTTCCGCTCCGTGATATCGGCATAGATTCCCAATACGCCCGTCACTTCGCCCTTTCCGTTGTGGAGCGGAACCTTGCTCGTCAGGATGGTGGCGTAAACGCCTGCGGGGCGCGTCTGAGTCTCTTCGACGTTCAGTAGTGGCGTATTGGCCTGCATGACCCGGCGGTCGCAGGCGGCGTAGGAATCCGCCTCTTCGCTGGTGGCGGCCGTGTCGTGGTCAGTCCTTCCGATCAGGCTTTCCGCTGACTCCAAGCCGTACTCGCGGACGAAGTGCTCGTTGCAACCCTGGAATACGCCGTTCCGGTCCTTCCAGAAGATCGAGTATGGGATCTGGTTGATGATACTCTTCAACAGAATCTGCTGCTCCCGCAGAGTCTCTTCCGCACGTATGCGGTCGGTGACGTCTTGCGCCGTGCCGAACAGGCCCACGACGTTCCCTGCAGGACCCTTCACCGCGTGGCCGATCTCCCGGATGTGCTTCACTTCCCCGGTTCGCGTCAGGATGCGATAGTCAAAGTCGAAAGGGTGTCCGGTCTCGTTCGCCTTTCGGTTGGTCTCGACTACTCGCGCCTTGTCATCGGGATGAACGCAGCCCAGGAAAGACTCATAGGCTTTGCCGAACGCGGCCTCTTCGATGTCAAAAATCCGATAAAGCTCCTCCGACCACGTGACCCTGTTGTTGACTCTGTCGAATCGCCAGGTGCCAAGCCTTGCCACCTTTTGCGCCGCTGCGAAATCGGCCTGACTCTGACGCAGGCTCTCTTCGGCCCGTTTACGCTCGGTGATGTCCTGGGCGACGGTAAGCGCCGCCTTGCCTCCCTTGAAATCGATGGTCTGGAAGGTGAGTTCGACATCGAGAAGGCGGCCGTCCTTGGTCCGATGCTTCCACTCTCCCGAAGCGTCCCGGTCCGGATGGCCCTGACGAAGGTATTTCTTAAGTCGTTCCTCTTCCTCAGCCGGATGCATTTCCGCCGCATTACCGTTCAAGAACTCCTCGCGGCTGTACCCGTAATGTTCTACTGCAAAATCGTTGACCTCGAGGAATTGCAGACTTTTGAGGTCGAATACATAGGCCGGATGGGGGATGGCGGCAAATAGTACGCGGACCCGCGCTTCGGCTCGCCGGATCTGCCGCCGCAGCACTGCTACCCAGGCTAAGACCACGATCGTGACCACCGCCAAGACAGCCAG
>JASHQD010000770.1 GCA_030037755.1 Terriglobia bacterium | reverse complement strand
TTCCCATGGATGGAGGCTCGAACGATCCTGTCTACGACCAGGACCACCCGCGTGCCGCTGTGGCCCCCATCCGGCGCTTCAAGTACGTCTCTCCGGGTTATTTCGCCGCTACCGGTGCGCGGCTCGTTGCCGGGCGCGATCTCACCTGGGCCGAGACTTACAACCAAACCCCGGTGGCGCTCGTGTCCGAGAACATGGCGCGTGAGCTGTGGCGCGATCCGCGCGCAGCGATCGGCAAGCGTATCCGTCCAACGCTCAAGGATGACTGGCGCGAAGTGATCGGTGTGGTGGCCGATCTCCACGACGACGGCCTCGATCAGAAAGCCCCCGGCATCGTCTACTGGCCCCTGCTGCAAAAGAATTTCGAGTCGAGTCCGAGCTACGTGATACGCGGGCCAGCGTTTGTGATTCGAACCCCGCGAGCGGGGACGGCATCGTTGCTTCACGATGTCCAAAGGGCGGTCGCAGGCGTGAGCTCGAATCTGCCGGTCTCGGACATTGACACGCTTCAGTCGCTCTATGACGCCTCGCTGGCGCGCACCTCCTTTGCCCTGTTGCTGCTGTCCATCGCAGGCGGCATGGCGATGTTCCTCGGGCTTATCGGCCTGTACGGGGTGCTCTCTTATTCGGTCGCGCAGCGCACCCGCGAAATCGGAATACGGCTTGCGCTGGGGGCTCCTCTTCGTGAGGTCACGCGGATGTTTGTCAGACACGGGCTGGTTCTCTCGGGGACGGGCGCCGCTTGCGGGTTGATAGCGGCACTGCTGCTAACGCGACTGATCAAGTCACTGCTGTATGACGTGAGCCCGGCGGATCCGTCAACATATGCCGTCGTCACGGCCGCGCTGACTCTTTCCGCAGCCCTCGCCAGTTACCTGCCCACGCGGAAGGCGACACGCGTCGATCCGATGACAGCGTTACGCGCTGAGTGAATCTCATCCGTCATCGATCTGTCGGCGCACCGTTCAAGCACCATTTGGTTGTCCAGACAGCAGCCCTTGGGATTACTGGCGAGGCAGCCCGTTCCGCGAGCAACCGGCGAATGGCTTCTCAACGGCGGCACAAGGTAAGGCGGACTGGCTCAAGTCCCGGATCGTCGGCTACCGGACAGAGCCGCTCCCGTGGAACAGATGTCCGATCCCCAATCGAAGAGTGCCCCGTTTTTCCGGCCAAGTGGGCTCAAGACTTGAATAGCTCCACACTAGCGGACTTCTCGCTACCCAAATGGTCGACGACCTGGAAGTTCTTGGGCCTGCAGCATTTGCACGGGGCCGATGAGGTCACGCGATTAGATCTGAGCTCTGCCGCCGTCAACGAACAGTTCTATGCCGGTAACGAAACTAGAGTCATCCGAAGCCAGAAACAACGCCACCTTAGCAACTTCCTCGGGCTCTCCCATGCGGCCCATCGGGATGGTTGACACAAGCTGCGCAGTCACGTCCGCAGATAAGGAATTCGCCAACGGGGTATTGATGGGACCCGGACTGACAACGTTTGAGCGGATGTGACGGTCCTTTAGATCTGTAGTCCAGGTTCGCGCAAAAGAGCGGACGGCAGCCTTACTCGCGGCGTAGACGCCGAAAGCGGCAGTACCCTTGACACTCGCCACAGAGCCGTTGAGAATGATTGAGCCGCCATCCTTGAGCAGCGGCAAGGCCTTTTGCACTGTGAACAGCGTTCCCCTCACATTGATGTTGAACAGTTTGTCGAAATGCTCTTCGGTGACGGCCCCAAAAGGGAACAACTTCGCCAACGCCGGCATTGGCGAAAACAACATCGATTCGGCCCTTTACCTTGGAAACCGTCTCGTAAAGACGATCAAGGTCGGCGAGTTTGGCGACGTCGCCCTGAACGCCAGAGACATTGCTCCCGATTGCCTTCACAGCCTCGTCGAGTTCCTTCTCGCGTCGGCCCGTGATGAAGACGTAGGCACCCTCTTTTACAAAAAGCTTTGCAGTAGCGAATCCGATCCCTTCAGTCCCGCCTGTGATGACGGCGGTCTTGCCTTCAAGTTTTTTCATTTCTTTCTCCATGGTTGCCGAGCCTGCACCTGCGACTTCCAATGCTGGGTGGTCGATGACTTGCGTCCGAGAACCGTCTAGCCGGGGTGACAGAATAGCTGGTTCTGCCGGCGCCTAAAAAGGCCGTTGCGAACCCTCCGTATTGTTGCGCAGAAAGCTCACCAGCGCGCTGCAGACTGGATCCGGCTGTTCCTGCTGCAGCCAATGACCGGCGCCGTCAAGCAGAGCGTATTCCTGCATTCGGGTGCAAGCGCGAGATCTCATCACATCGACGGCGCCCGGAGTCATGTACACTGCCCAGTCACTTTTTCCACCAAAGAAAGCCGATGGCACATCTATGGTGCGCCCGGCGAAGAGCCGAAACTGGGCAATCAATGAGGGGTCGACGAAGACTCGATAAAAGTTCAGGCCACCTTGAAATCCGGTCCGCCCCCACTCGCTTACATAAACGTCGAGCTCCGCTTCTGTGAGCCATGGGGTGGCTCCGATATCGACCGGCGAGGGAGCTAGAGCGGCAACAGTCTCCGCCATGCCCTTGCTTTGATCCATGATGTAGTAACCGGGTATCTGTGCCAGGTCAGCAGCTGAAGCGTTTTTGAGCGGCATTGGCTTATTTCCTTTCCAGTCTGCACTCTTGAGATAAAAATAACCCCACAGAAAATCGCGCAGGCCCTGCGGGGGATGGCGCAGATTATCGTTGGCTTCCCTCGACGCATAGTAGTGCTGGTAAAACTTGCGTGGCGGGTTGAGCGCAGCTAGCTGAGCACGCATATTGTTAGCAGAATCTTCTGCGGCTTCGTCGGCCTGTGATCGATTTGCACTGTTGAAGGGCAACGCCGGAGGGCCGGTAAAGGGGACACTCATTAATACGACGGAGCGGAATACATCGGGACGGATCAATGCACACCAGGCAGCCACAAAGGATCCAACATCATGGCCGACGACTGCAGCGACGCTGCGATACCCGAGTGCCTCGACCAAAGCCAAGGCATCTCGGACCATCGTCAACAGGCTGAACGCTCCAAGATCAACATCATAGGCATTATCCCAGCCGCTGGTGCGGCCGTACCCGCGTTGATCGGGGGCAATGACGTGATAGCCCGCCGCAGCTAAGGGCACCATGATCTTGCGCCAGCAGTAACACAGATCTGGGAATCCATGCAGAAGCAGTATGAGCGGTCGATCGGGCTCGTCGAATCCCGCCTCCAGCACATGCATGGAAAGCCCGTTAATGTTGAACACCATGCGGGAGCGAATGCCGGGCGCTAACGTTCCATTGCCGTACGGAGCCAGGGTTACCGCATCAAACTCGCTCGCGTATGAGGGATACGATTGTGCAGGACGCGAAGCACACACGATACTTAGTGCCCCTGCTCCGACTAAGAATTTGCGCCTCGAGACGCCGTTCGACGTAACAGTCCTAGTTGGCATATGTCGGTACCTCACGGAGTGGTCGTTGAATTCTAGACGGCATTGAAACTCGTGATCGCTGGATATTTGTGCCTTGGATGGTGACTCCGTGGCGAGGGAAGCCGGCCTTACGCGTGCCGGCTTCGAGGTCCGAGCTACTTCGAGACCGCACGTGCGGCACTCTCAATCACATCTGCAACTTCCTTCGGGTGCGACACATAAACTGAGTGGCTGGCGCCGTCGACTTCGACCGTATGGCTATGAGCTCGCTTGGCATACCAGCGCTCCAAATCGGGGCTAATGGTTCGATCACTTCCCGCCACTACCATCCAGCTCGGTTTGGTTCTCCAGGCAGCAGTGCTGATCGTTGCTGAAACATTATCCGCAAAGTTGAGCACCTGCGAACGCGCCATGAATGCAGCCCGGTCGTTGGGAAGGTCAGCTGCAAACAAGTCATGAAATTGCGCCGGGTCGATATAGGTGAAACCGTCCGGCGTTTTCTTTATGGCGCCCGATTTGGCCAGGTCGCTCGGAAAGCGCTTTCCGTCCTCGGACTCTTTCTCGCCGGAATCCGGCATGTGGGCTGCGACGTACACCAGTCCGACAACCGATGGATCCGTACCCGCTTCTGTAATTACGGCTCCTCCGTAGCTATGCGCGACAAGAATGCATGGTCCATCCTGCAGGGCCAGCGTGCGCTTCGTGGCAGCCACGTCATCCTTAAAGGACGTCTCCGGCTCTTGGACGATGCTGACGTTGTAGCCATCCCTGACAAGAATGTCGTACACGCCTTTCCACCCGGAACCATCTGCCCAGGCTCCATGCACCAGCAGGATGTTCTTTACCGGCACAACCGATGTTTGAGCGACAGGGTTGTTCAATATTCCAAGGGCGCACAGACATATAAGCCCAGCCTTCACGTAGTTCGCGATCATAAAACCTCCTCCTTAACATTTAAATCTCTTCGAAAACAAGTTTGTGGCCCGCCGGTTCCCGGCATGTCTCGGGCGGACCGGACGTTTGTTTTGGCTTCCTCGGTCAGCTCTGATCTCCCGCGCTGATGGGTCTGGCATTGGCCGGCTTCTCTTCTTCTTTCAGGGCTGACTTGAAGCCACGGATACCCTCCCCGATACCTCTGCCGAGTTCGGGAAGCTTCTTGGGGCCGAACACGAGCAGCGCGATTCCGAAGATCAACAGCAGATGTGTGGGTTGAAACAGTCCTTCAAGCATAGGTCCTCCTTAAGTAGGCATTTCCTGAAACCCAAAGAGAGCAATGTTATTGTGCAGCTGCAGTCAGAATCCTTTCGACCTGTGCGTCAAGTTCCCGTGCTACTTTGAGAGCATCGCTGTTCCCATAGGGAGCCAGATAGGAGGCCATCCTGTCATAAGAGATACGCACGCTATCTGGGCGCTCCTCAATGAGAATGGTCACGGGCGCATACGAGCCAGCGTCAACAACATGCTTCACCATTTCCTTCATGATCAACGGATTGCCCGCAACGATCCGGAGAATTCTTGGCTTGGCGGTCCCATTCTCTTTCTGGAGAACCTCACCGTGGTCGAACCGCGTAAACTCCATAATCCCGTTCGGTTGAGTTACCCGATTCACTACTTCCTCCATTTCGGTTTCGTTTTGCGCCGCTGAAAGGCTCTTGCGAAATGCAGCCATATCAGGATGACCGATCTGGGCGTCGATTCGGGCAACCACCGTGTCAAAGGGCTCGGCGGTAACGATATTGACCCGTTGGACGTGAACTTCTTGAATGCTTACATGCATTGCTTCTCCTTTTGTTGTTGGTGCTGTCCGATCCGGCATTCCGACGCACGCAGCTAAGCCAAGCGCAATGCCGGAAACCATCCGAAATACTGGTGAAATACCCATGTTCCTCTCTCGTTAATCAGGTTGGGCAACGAGATCCAGCGAGTTCGCAGCAGCCGGCAGTGAAAAAGAGCCGGCGTGAACCGCAATTAATGCTCAGCCGCGGACTCAGAGGGTCAAATAAACGATTTGCACGAACTGATCGCCGTTGATGATGCCTTTGCCCCACACAGGGTCAAGATCGGCGAACGGCTTGTCCGCCACGGCCTCCTGGGCGGATTTCCCCGCAGACTTCAATTTCTCAACGCGATCGCGCGCAGTGACCAGCATGTCCCGAAATTTCGTCAGGTCCGATTTGTTGCCGAGCGGGCCATGCCCCGCAACAATCTTTGTGTCATTGTCGGCGAGCGAGAGAATTTTGGCGGCGGCGGCGATCACGCCGGTGATTTTCCCGCCCGTACCGGGGTCGATGTAGGGATACATCCCGTTGAAAAACAAATCGGCCATCTGAATCACGTTGACATTTTGAAAATGAACGTAGATGTCCGTGTCCGTATGTGCGGCAGGAACGTGTTGCAGCGCGATAGTTTCGCCATTGGCTTGTAACTTGTAACTGTCGGAAAAGGTCTCCTGCGGCAAGGCCTCCGCGGGCGAGGGGTCGAAATGCAGGCCGATGAGCACACCGTTCGGTGCCCTAAGCAAGACGGGAAGATCATGCGGCTCGGACATGCGCTTCTTAGTATTTTGGTGGGCGAGGACCGTGGCCCCTGCGGCGTGAAAGTGCGCGTTGTTATCCGTATGGTCGAAGTGCCAGTGGCTGTCAATGAGGTATTGAACTGGAGCATTGCCCAGGCCGTCGAGAGCCTCTTTTAGTCTGGGCCAGGCGGGCGCAACGAAACTATCCACCACGAATTTACCGTCCGGGCCGTTGAGGACCACCACGGCTCCGCCGGGGCCATCGAACATGGTGACATTGTCAGCAAGCTGTTGCGTTTCCATGGGAAAGGTGTTGAACCAGTCGCGCATATAAGCGAGCAGGTCGGGGGCCGACGGCGCTACTGACGGAGCCGCTGCGTAGGCACGGAGCAACGGCGCAGGAAAGAGGTGCGCCAGAAAGGCGCTGCCAGCCAGCGTGACGGAACCTCGCAAAATGTCGCGGCGTGAGCTTCGCTTCTCCAAGAGATCGAATTTCATGTTCTTCAGTCCTTTCTTTTGTCGTCTGTTGCACACTCAATTCGACGCTTCTGCCGTCAATTAGTTCGATTGTTTGTTTTGCCGTCTGTGATAGAATTGGCAAATAAGTATCGAACATATGGAGCTTCGTCAAATTCGCTCGTTTCTCTCCATCGCCGAGACTCTGCACTTCGGGCGTTCCGCGGAGTTGATCCACCTCAGCCAACCAGCTTTAAGCCTTCAGATACGAGCTCTTGAGGAGGAGGTCGGGGTGCGCCTCTTCGAGCGA
The DNA here is from genome assembly GCA_030037755.1 of Terriglobia bacterium. Classification (GTDB taxonomy): domain Bacteria; phylum Acidobacteriota; class Terriglobia; order UBA7540; family UBA7540; genus Gp13-AA77. The sequence continues at coordinate 4,015 of JASHQD010000770.1, read as the reverse complement.
AACCGACGCAAGACGACGCTTACCGCGGCTGGCCTCGCTTTTCGTGATGATGCTGTTGCAGCGCTGTCGCAATTGGAACAAGCGATTCGCAGGGCGAGGTTGGCTGGCAGCGGGAAACTGGGACTGTTGCGGATCGGCTTCATTTCAACTGCGGGAAGTGAGCTTGTGGCCGATATCGTTCGTCAGTTTAGAGAGTTAAATCCCGAAGTCGAGTTCTCTTTGCGGAATATTCTCACGGCGGAGCAGGCACAGATGCTGGAGACCGGGTCGCTCGACATAGGATTTCTTCGTCTACCAATTGCCGCGCGATCGATCCTCGACGTCGTCACCGTGCATCGGGAACCGTTCGTACTCGTGGTGCCCTCGTCGCATAGACTGGCAAAAAGGAAGAGGGTGCGCCTACGTGAAGTATCGGGGGAGGACTTCGTGATGTATGAGCGTACCTGGGCTCCTGGGTTTCACGATTTGATGTTCGGGATTCTTCGCGATGCCGGGATTGTTCCCAATGTTACTCAGAGCGCAGGAGAGGTCCCTACGCTGATCTCACTCGTCCACTCGCGCATGGGTATCACCATTGCGCCGTTATCGGTGGTCAAACATAGTGCCGCTTCGGTAGTCACTTGTGGGATTCTGGATCGAATACCAATGTCTGAAATTGGCATGGCCGTTCGTAAAGGGAGTCGAGCTCCGGTCGTAGACAGCTTCAGGTCGTTCGCACTAAAAACCCTAGGTCACTCACGGGATACGTTGTATGCGAACCGGAGATGACTCAGTGCCACCGCCCGTCAAACCCCCAGTCTCCGTGGTTGCTCGGACAGAGCCGTTCCCGTGGAACAGATGTCCGATCCCCAATGGAAGAGTACCCCGTCATCCAAGCTTTAGCCCTCGGAAACGACACTTCCCGGTCTGCCGATCGACCGTCAAGCTGCTCGATGCAGCTACCGGGTTGCCAAAATTGAGCAACACTGCTTTCCCGTTGTAATCCGCCAGGGAGAGGTTGCGCCTCTCCCGGCAGACGGCTCTTACCTACTGCTTTGCGGGAGGAAGAAACTCCAGGCCGCACTTGGGGGCCGCTTGGAGCACCCTGGCCATGAACTCTCCCGTCATGGGTGGCATCGCCGCCGACGGATCCTCGACGGGATAAAACGCCTCTTCAAAGAACGTTTCCAGGCCCGCGGGTGCCACCACGAGCAGGACCTTTGCGTCCACGTTGCCGGTGTTCTCGAAGGAATGCGCGACTCCGCGGGGGAGGCGAATGAAATCTCCGGCCGACGCGGTATGGGTATTGCCGCCAACTTGAATGGTCAGTGTCCCTTCCTGCAGGTAGAAACACTCCTCCTCACGGTGATGAATGTGCGGCGGTGGGCCTCCGCCCGGCAGGACCGACACCTCCGCCATGAAAAAGGCGCCGCCGGTTTGCTCGCCGGTGATGAGAAACCTGATCTCATCGATCGGGCTGCGATAGGCCTTGCCGGTTCCCGCAGGCACATACTGGACCTGTCTTTCCCCCGCCGCCGAGGCGGCTCCATTCACCGGGGGTACGGCAGGGTTATGGGCGGCGCGTCCGATCGAATCGGAGGCGGTGACTGAAGTTTCGAGTGTAGGCATTTGAGTTCTCCTTGGAGCCGCCTCATTCTCTTGCCGGCCGCTCACCCAGTAATGGGAGAGCAGGCGGGCGGATTGTATCGCCCCTTTTGAATTTTTTTTTCGTGGGTTAAACTGGCAGGCTGTGTGACCACCCCAACCTGTCTTCAAGCGGATATCGTAGCCCGGCTGATGGCGAGTTTTCGCAACGGCGACCAAGAAGCCGCCGGCCGGCTGGTTGAGCTTTTCTACCCTGAACTCCGGCGGATCGCCGCCGCGCGCATGCGCGCCGAGCGTCCGGATCATACGCTCCAGCCCACCGCGGTGGTGCACCAGCTCTATCTTGAGCTGCTCAAAGTCAAAGCCCTTCGCCCGCCAGGTTCGGGCGGAGAGGATGAAAAGGCTGCGTTCCTGGGGCTGGCGGCTTACCTGATGAAGCAGTTGTTGATTCATCATGCCCGTCCGCTCTCGAAGCGCGCGGAAAAAACTGAGCTTCCCGACCTGCCGGGTCCGCATTTGCCCGCCGAACAATCGCTCGTCGAAATCGACGACGTTCTGGATCGGCTCGCCGCAGTCAATCCCGCCCTCCGTCGCGTGGTGGAACTGAGGGTCTTCGAAGGCCTGACGCGCGAGGAGATCGCCCGCGAAATGGGCTGCGGCACCGCTACCGTCGCGCGCCACTGGAGCTTCGCTCGAAACTGGCTGGAGGAAGCCTTGGCCGGGACGCCGAGACCATGACGAATGAGCGCTGGCGGCAGGCGTACGCGATCTACGAGGCGGCCGCCGCTCTCCCCGAACTGGAGCGGCAGCAGTATGTCCACGCTGCCGCTCCAGACGCGGAAATCGCGGGCAAGGTGCTCGCGATGCTGAACGAGATAGAGACTGCGGCGGATTCGGATGCTTTCCCCGAACCGACGTATTCTACGGGCACTGCCGCCGCTGTCCCCTCGGTAGGTCCCGGATCTCAGTTGGGTCCGTATGAAATCCTGGGCCGGATTGGGGAGGGTGGCATGGGCGTTGTGTATCGCGCACGCGACCCACGGCTGGATCGGCAGGTCGCCATTAAGCTCCTGCCGCCCGAAATGGCCGCCGACCCGCAGGCGCGCGAACGCTTACGCCGCGAGGCAAGGGCCGCCGCCGCATTCGACCACCCGTACATTTGCAAGATATTCGAAATCGGCGAAGACGGCGTTGCCCTGTTTCTGGTGATGGAGTATATCGCCGGAGTAACGTTGCATCGCCGCCTGCAGGACGGCCCGATGCCTCTCTCCGAGACGCTTCGCGTGGCTGGGGAGATCGCCGAAGCCTTGCAGGAGGCCCATGCCCGGCGATTTCTGCATCGCGATCTGAAGCCTTCCAACATCATGCTCACCGAGCAGGGTCATGTGAAGGTGATGGACTTCGGTCTCGCCAAGCGGATCGCGGATCGTCCACTGTCCGGCAGCTCCCCGCCGTCTCTCGATGCGGGCGGCACGGCATTGACCGCCCCGGGAACCCTTCTCGGTACACCCGACTACATGTCGCCCGAGCAAGTGAAAGGCCTGGTGCTCGATGCGCGCTCCGACGTCTTTTCCTTCGGCGTGATCCTGGCCGAAATGGTCAGCGGCCGGCATCCGTTCCGCAAGCCTTCCATGGCGGAAACTCTGTCCGCCGTGCTGCGCGATTCGCCCAATTTCGGGGCAGAAATTCAGGGCGATACAACGGTTCGGGGCTTGGTCGTCATGGCCCGGCGCATGCTCGCCAAAGAGGCTGCGGAGCGCTACCCGTGCATCGCGGACATGCGCGCCGATCTGGCCAGGCTGGCCGCTTCATCAGAAGCGGGTGCGACGACCTTGGCAGAGAAGCATCAGGCCGGTCGCATTCCGCCGATCGGACGCGACGCCGAGCTAAAGCAGTTGACACGGCAACTGGAAGAAGCTCTCGCCGGGCGCGGCTCGCTGATCATGATCGGCGGAGAGCCAGGTATCGGCAAAACCCACCTCACTTCCACCTTGCTGGACGCCGCGCGCCAGCGTGGAGCGTTCGCGCTTACCGGCCACTGCTACGAGATGGAGGGCTCTCCTCCGTATGTACCGTTCATTGAAATGCTGGAGCACAGCGCCCGGAGCATCCCGCCCGGTACGTTCCGCTATGCCCTGGGCGGCGATGCGCCGGAAGTGGCCAAACTGATGCCGGAGTTGCGGCGGATGTTTCCCGACATCCCACCGGCGCTGGAATTGCCGCCGGAACAACAACGGCGATTCCTGTTTAACGCGTACCGCGAGTTCGTGGAACGCTCCACGCGGCTAACGCCTGCTGTGGCGTTGTTTGAAGACCTGCAATGGGCCGATGAGCCGACGCTTCTACTGCTGCAGCATTTGGCGCAGGCAGTAGCGGGAATGCCGATATTGATGATCGGCACCTATCGCGACGTGGATTTGGAGGTCGGACG
>JASHQD010000769.1 GCA_030037755.1 Terriglobia bacterium | reverse complement strand
AGTAGAGTGTCAGCGAAGGTCGGTGATTCACCCTTGCGCGGCGCGCACGCGCTGTCGTCAAGCCACCGCGAACCGCCCGTGTCGGGGGCTACTGTCCCGCCTCTGTCGGAGCCAGCGCGTGGACCTCGGCAACATACCCGCCGGGGAACTCAACTACGGCTGCCGTTCGGCCGTCGGATCTGTAAGCACCAATTGCGACATGGTCTTGCTCGGAGTCGGCGTGACGGTAAAGACACCCTCTTTGGAAGTCGTGCCGCCCAAAGTTGCCAGGAGGCTGGCGACAAACCGGTCAAAGTCTTGCGGCGCGACATAGACGTGGGTCGTATCGTATTGCGGTCCCACCGCCAGGTCAGGCGCCGCGCCAGCGTTATCGGGTCCGCCTAGGCCGAGTTCTCTCGGGATCACAGCAGGAAGGCATACCGTCAGAATCAACAAAGCGAGAACCCGAGCACTCGCGTTCTTTTTCATCGGACCTCCTCTGCATGTTGGGCGCTCAACAGCAGATACACCTCGCAGACACTGCTTTACGCCAGAAAGGATCGCCAGGCCGATTGGCGGCCCGGATTGAGGCTCACTCCGGCCGGCGGTGCCGGCCGCCGCGGTTCCGGTTCCAACCAAGGGCGCCAACGATCCAAAGGACAAATCCCCTTTGACTAGGCGACGAGCTGCTGGCCGCCATCGATGTCGTATGTCGCACCCGTGAGCGCGGTGTTGGTCATGAGGTGTACGGCGAGCGCGGCGATGTCGGTCGGTTCGACGACCCTCCGGATAGGCAGCGTGTCTCGAAGCTGATTGCGGCGGTTCTCGAGTTGATTACCGAGGAGCGATGCCGATAGCGGTGTGTCGACGAAGCCGGCAGCGATGAGGTTCACTCGAACGGGCGCGAGCTCGAGCGCCAGGTTGGCGATCAAGGCGGGCATTGCGGCGGTGCCCGCCGCAACGAGCGACAGGCCGGATCCCCGCCGGCGCCCACCGGTGCCGCCCATGAACACCAGCGTGCCGCCGGGCCTCACCCGGCCGACAGCATGCTGGGCTACGGCAACCGCCAGCCACACGTGCTCGTCGAAATTGCGGTGCGCGCGCTCGCGGTCCGGGTCAGCCAGAGGCGCGTAATACGGACTGCCGGCCGTGACCATCAGGTGGTCAATGCGATCAGGCAGGCCGCGGAAGAACTGATCAAGGGCGGCCGGATTCGTGGCGTCGAAGGCGACGGTGGTCAGCGCCTCGAGTTCGCTCGCAGCGCGCTGCAGGCGCTCGTGATTCCGTCCTGTGAGGATCAGCCTCGCCCCTTCAGCGCGGGCACGCCGGGCCGTTTCGAATCCGATGCCAGCGCTGCCGCCGACCACGACGACGGTTTGCCCGAGGAGTTCAGGTTGGCGCTGGACGGGAGAAGCGGCAGCCGCGTTGCTCATGTTTCCTCAGGTCAGCAATCCAGGGCCTTTCCTGGGTGGTAAGAGTGATTCTACACACCTTCAACAATGCGGTAGTCGCGTTCCGCGCCGGAGCCGACTGCCTGAAGCGCCTTTTGGTAAGCCTCGCTCTCGTGAGCCACCAGGGCAGTTTCATAGCTATCGAACTCGACCACAACCGTCCGTTGCTGCAATCCGGCCTCGTGGGCCTGTACCTTGCTTGTAGACCCGGTTAAGATGCGCCCGCCGAAAGACTCAAGCGCGGGCACCGCCAGTACGGCATAGGCCTTCACGGCCGATTCATCGGAAATCGATCGGTACGCAACGACCCAATAGCCCTTTTTCAAAGCGCCCTCTTTCCGCAGCTCTTGCCGACCGGCTTCCCGCGCTTTGAGTGAACCGGCTGCTTGCCAACCTCACATCGTCAGGACTACCCGGAATTGCGCATTGCCGCTCATCATGCGCGCGTAAGCCTCATTCGCCTTCTCGAGCGGATAAGTCTCGATCATTGGGCGCACGCCGGTCAGTTCGGAGAAGCGCAGCGTGTCCTCGGAATCGGCCGCGGTGCCCGCGGCCCAGCCTTGAATCATTCGAGTCCCAGTAATGAGCTGGACCGGCGTGACCTCAATGGGATCGAAAGTCGCGCCGATTACCACGAGCTTGCCGTTCGGCCCCAGCCCGTCAATCAGCGCGGACATTGCCTTTGAGTTTGGGGCGGTCGCCAGGATTACCGTGGCGCCGCCCAGCTTCTTCAAGGCTTCGGCGGCGTTGGTCGAATTGCTGTCGATGTATACGCTCGCTCCGAGCTTTTTGGCCAGCGCCTCGTTCTCGGACCCGCGGCCGACCGCCGCGACTTTGTAACCGAACTTGCTGGCAAATTGAACTCCCAGGTGTCCGAGACCGCCGATCCCTTGCACGGCGACGAGGTCGCCTGGAAGCGCGCCACTGTGCCGCAGCGCGTTGAAAGTCGTAACTCCGGCGCAGAGCAGCGGTGCTGCTTCGACGTCGCTGAGATTGTCCGGTATGGCCGCGACGGCTTCCACGGGAGCCACCATGTATTCCTGGTATCCGCCGTCGTAGCTGATGCCGCAAATCTTCTCGTTCACACAGTGGACGAAGTCTCCGCGGCGGCACGAAGAGCATGTGTTGTCGTGGCCGCCGTGCCAGCCGACGCCGACGCGTTGACCCGGTCTCCACTCCGAAACACCAGCGCCGACTTCGTCGACGACGCCGGCAATTTCGTGTCCCGGAACACGGGGATACTGAATTCCGGGCCAGTAGCCTTCCTTGGTGAGCACGTCGCTGTGGCAGACGCCGCACGCCTGTACCTTGATGCGGACCTGCCCTGCATTCGCCTTGGGAATGTCACGCTCGACAATCTGGAAATCGGCTCCCGGATTAGGAACCTGCACGGCCTTCATCGGTGCCGGCGCGGACTTTGCTGTCGCCATGATTCCTCGCTTTCTTAATCTTTGATGTTTTGGTTTATGATGCGCCCTCTGCTCCCCCGCGATTCCGGGCCTCAATGGCCTTAACGGAATTCGCAAACGCCTTTTCCAACACGCCCCGGCCGACGGTCCCAACCACGAGCCCGAGCAGCCGTCCTTTGAGGTTCTTGCCCTCGCGTACGACATCAACGTCGATGTCGGTGGTGCCATTGGGTTGACGCGTGAAAGTGTAGGTGTGACCTGACGCGCCTCCCCACACGTTGGAGTCGGTGGTCGTGAGCACGACGCGGTTGGCATCGCACCAGTCGTAGTGCAGGCGCTCCCAAATGCCGGCCGATCCTTCCGTGACGTCGGCCTGCGATCGGCCCCGGTCATGCACTTTGAGGTACTGGTCGGCACTGTTGCCAAAGATTTTTGAGCGGCCAGGCCCGAAATCCGTGAGTCCGGCAACGTACTGCTCGGGGGTCAAGGTGGTTGTCTGATGGAGGTGGATTGTGGACATGCGTGCTCCTTCCTCGAGCGTTGTCGCACCGTTCACTGTTTCGATCGCGCCGCCGCAAACTGGCCCGCCGTGGCCGGGAAGAGCACTCATCGGGCCAATCGACCGGCAAACCTGCCGGCATACTTAAGTTGCTCAGCCGTAAATGCCAGGAACTGCCGGATCCTGTAGCTGCCAACTCCGGCACCTGCGGCGTGCGCCGGTGCGTTGGCGGAGTGTCGATAAATTGGCATCTCAAAGCGCCATCACGAGTACGAGTGGACAGGTCGACTATCAGGGGTACACTGCGGTCAAAGCACCGGCTCGACGGGGTGGCAGGGCGACGATCCCAACTTTCGTATGCCAAACTGAGCCGCCGCGTGCTAGCCAACCGGCATTTGCTCCTGTGGGTCGGGCGCTGTTGTCAAAGGCGAAGGACGAATAATTCCAAGCTTCTTCATTCGGAACTGCAGAGTCGAGCGGTTGAGCCCCAGGCGCCTCGCTGCCCCTTTAGGTCCGGAGAGGACCCAGTTGCTCTCCTTTAACGTCTCCAGGATGTGCGCTCGTTCGGCCTGCTCCAGGGTCACGTGCTTGCCGACATACTGAGCGGCGGTGGCGCGCACACTCAAATCCTTTATCGGGAGCTGCAATTCCTGGCCAGGGGACATAATGACCGCGCGCTCGATCAGATTTTGCAGTTCGCGGATGTTCCCAGGCCAGTGGTAACGGGCGAAGGCCTCCATCGTTTCGGAAGGAATTATCTCGATCGTCTTATTCATTCGTTCCGAGAAATGTTGGACGAAATGCCTCACGAGGAGCGGAACGTCTTCCGGTCGATCACGCAGCGGCGGCAGTTGGATGGGGAAAACGTTCAAACGATAGTAAAGGTCCTCCCGGAATTGTCCGCGTTCGACCATCGCGGTGAGGTCCTGATTGGTCGCCGCGACCAGGCGGACGTCGACGTGGTATGTTTGAGCGCTTCCCAAGCGCTCGATTTCCCGTTCCTGAAGGACGCGGAGCAGCTTGGGCTGCAATCCGAGAGGCATGTCACCCACTTCGTCCAGGAACAGGGTCCCCTTGTTGGCCAGTTCAAAACGGCCGGTCCGCTGGGCAATGGCGCCGGTAAACGCACCCCGGGCGTGACCAAAGAGTTCGCTCTCCAGCAGATCAAACGGAATGGCTGCGCAATTCAATTTTATGAAGGGGCGTCCGCATCGAAGGCTGAGGTTGTGAACAGCGCGGGCGATGAGCTCTTTGCCTGTGCCCGTCTCTCCCTCGATCAACACCGTGGAGTCCGTCGGGGCAACGCGTTCGACCTGTTGCAGCACGGCTTCAAGCTCAGGGCTGGCGCCGATGATTTGCCCGAACCTGCACTCAGCCTGGTCCTCGTGACTAACACGAATACTCTGGACTGCTTGCACCACGACCTCCTGATTCTCCCCCCAACGGACTGGTTCGCTCAGTTATGCAGTGCGGCTCGAACGCTTTCAACCAGAGCTTCATCGTCAAATGGCTTGGCGATGAATTCGACGGCGCCGGCTCTCAAGGCCTGCATTCGCATTTTCTCGTCCCCGTGCGCCGTAATAAAAATGATAGGAATTCTGCAACCGTCGGCATTGAGCGTGGCCTGCAGTTCCAAGCCCGACATACCGGGCATGCGGATGTCCGCGATCAGGCATCCCGTCTCCCGGTGCTGGCCGGATTCCAGAAATTCCTCGGCAGAAGCGAAAGTCCTTGCTGGCAAACCGACGGCCTTCATCAGACCCTGAAGCGCGCCCCGAACGGACTCATCGTCATCAACAATGGCGATCAATTTTTTTGCCCTCCGAATCGGCATGCACGGAGGATAGCGCCCGGGCCGTTTCTTGGCAATTGTGCCTTGGTATAGGGGCTCTAATGCTTATGTATCGAGGGAGTTGACTCTTCCGTGGCCCTTGTGCCAGAACGGGGAAAATCGGCAGCGCCTGACCCCATGCCCGCCCGTGGCTTTGCAGCGCCGTGCGTCAGGGCGATTCAACAGGGGTCGCGTAGACACGCGTCGCCGCCCGACGATCAACGTCTAGCAATACCCACGCTCACTCCTGGCCCTCACTCGGAGTGGTCGGTTCCGGTGGGCAGCGTGAAATGAAAAGTCGCGCCCGGTCCTGAGTTGGCGGATGCCCAGAGGCGTCCGCCATGCGACTCGATGATGGAACGGCTGATGGCCAGCCCCAGTCCGATGCCCTCCGGCTTGGTAGTATAGAATGCGTCGAACATTCGTTCCGCCTGCGAGGCCAGCCCGACGCCGTTATCGCTGACGGAAACCACCAGCTTAGTGGCGTCAGCGCACCGGGACTTCACCATCAGTTCGCCGGCCGGGCGTGCCTTTCTTACAGCTTCGATGCCATTCAGCATAAGGTTCATCAGAACCTGCTGTAGCTGCACGCGATCCGCCATGACTTGCGGAAGATCTGCCGCCAAATCCGTGCGGATCGAAACGCAGTAGCGGTCAGCCTCATCTCGCAGCAAAACGATCATTTCTCGGATGGCTTCGTTGACGTCAACCGGCTCCCGCTGTTCGGTGCCTTTCTGGAACAGGAAACGGATGCGGCGGATGATCTCGGCCGCGCGTGTTGCGTCCTTAACCGTCCTCGAGGCGGCTTCGCGCGCCTCCTCGAGATTCGGCGGATCGCGCGCGAGCCAGCGCAAGCAGGTGTTGGAGTCTGTGATTGCGGCAGCGAGCGGCTGGTTGACTTCGTGGGCGATCGTGGTCGTCATCTCTCCCAGCGCCGTCACGCGCGTCACGTGCGCCAGCGCCCCCTGAGCTTGCCGAAGCGCTTCCTCCGCCTGTTTACTCGCGGTCACGTCCATCACCGCTCCAACAAACTCGAGCCGGCCCATTGAATCTCTGACGGGATGAGCCACCGCCCGCACATGTTTGACGGAACCGTCGGGCATCAGCAATCGATGTTCAATGTCCAGGCCGGTCGCATCACGGCCCGCCCGGCCGAATTCCTGGCGGACCCGGTCGACATCCGCCGGATGAACTCGCCTGAGCACGGACTCCACCGACGGCGTGAGTATCGCGGGATCCGGTTCAAAGATCCGAAAAGTCTCATCCGACCAGGAGACTTTGCCAGTCGCTACATTCCACCCAAAACTACCGGTGTGACTGAGCCTCTGAGCTTCCGCAAGATACGCTTCCCTCGTTTGCAAAGCTTCGTACAGATCGTGCAGTCTGCCGGACGTGTGATTGAAGGCTCGGCCAAGGTGAGCGAGCTCGTCATTTCCGACAATAGAAACTCGATGTTGGAACTCCCCGAGCGCCAACGCCTTCGACCCTTCCATCAATTGCCCAAGCGGCTGGGTGATGCTGCGCCGGATAGCCCAGCCGAGGAAGGCGGCGATCAGCAGCGTCAACACGGCCGTGACCGGCACTATGAGAAAGACTCGCCGCTGCACCCGGTCAATGCTGGCCACAGCTTGCGAGCGTTGTTCACTGGCCTCGCGGTCGACGTTCTGGACCAGCGTCGCGGTCCTGGATTCCAGCGGCCTGACTTCTTTGGCGAGGCGCAACCGCACGGCCTCCCAGTCCCTCGATTTAGCCAATGCTGCGATGGCCTCGAGCTGTTCCGGAAGAGCCTCCTGAATTGCTTCGACAGCAGGCAGCAGCGCCGGATCCAGCTGCACTTCGGGCGGCAAGCGACTCAGGGCATCTCGGCCATGCCGGATTTCCTCAAGGACAGAGCTGCGAAGGGAGTCCACTTCTTCCCCGAGCCGGGCGGTATCCTCCGACTGAGCGAGCGCATCCAGCCTCTCGTAAAACGACATCACGTTGATGTGGATCTGCAGGACGGCGATTGCCTCCTCGTCGACGCCTCGCAGAAGCTCTCTTTGAGCCCGAGCCAGGTGGAATTGCCAGAGCAGGACCCCGTCGCCCACCAACATCGCCAGGATTATGGAGACACAGCAAAGCGTCAAGCGGGATCCGATGTTAAATCGATGGAGGTGAAGCGCTTCGTCGCCGACTCGTTTCACCCATCGCACAAGCTTCGCGCCCGCATCCTGATTCGCTACCGCTTGCCCTGAGTTACCCATGGATCTGATTGCTGGCACACGACCTCGACGCCGAGACTGCCAAAAGCACGGGTGAACCGGTGTTGGACCCCGTTAGCGGGACCACCAGTCTCGCTTGGGAGGCGGTCCCTTCTTAAAGCCGGTTATTTGAACAAGCTCTTTCTCCAAAGCAGCGGCCGCGGCCGACGGACTTCTTTCGCCCGTAAGAACGGAATGCACCCCGCGAATGTAAGCCCTCGAGACATCCTCGTATTTCTCGCCGGTAACGACGGAGGGCCGTGTCACGACCCCGCCTCGACTCTGATTCAGTTGGGCAAGTTGAGGGTACGGTTCCAGGATTGAAGGTAGTTCGTAGAGCTCGATATCCTCGGGTGGCTCGGATTGCCGGCTGGCGCTCCGAAGCCGAGCGTCCCGCTCCAGGAGAAATCGGATCAGAGAAATCGCTTCACGGGGGTGTGCCGAAGTTCGGGACACCGCCAAGCCGTTTCCTCCCAGGGTGCCGGCCCGGCCAGCCGTACCCCCTGGCACGCTGGTTACGCCAATACGGCTTGCATTGCTGGGAAGCTCGTGCAAAGAGACCAGGCTATAGTCCGACGACCAATCACGAAGGAACGCTGCCTTCCCGGAGGTCCAGACGTTCTCCGCATCCCACTTCCGGTAAGCGACGACGCCGGGGGGTGAAATGGACCCCACCCAGCTTGCCGCGCGTTTCCAGGCCCTGATCGTTTGCGGGTTGTTTACGCTGATTGTCTGGTCGTCTTCGATGATTCGCCCGCCGCCATCGCTGACCTGCCACTCCAGGCCATTGCAGGTCAAATCTTCGTCAGGGGCGCCTTGCCACACATAGCCCCAAAAGTCCTCGTCACCTTCGGCTCGCTCGCCCGCTTGAATGCGGCTGGCCATCGTCCGGAGTTCATCCCATGTTTTGGGCGGCTCGCGAAACCCATAGCGGCGCAGGAGGTCGCTGCGATAGTGCAGCACGCCAACGTAGGCGTGACGCGGCATCGCCGCCAGCTTGCCAGCGACGGTATAGCTCGCCAGCACCCCCGGATACTGCGAAGAGAGCTCAGTCGCAAAGTAAGGTCTCAGGTCCAGGAGATATTCGTTCAGTTCTCCGGACCAGATCGCGTCAATGCCGCACACATCCGGAGCTGCAGCGCCTTTCTGGAGTAGTTCGCGCCAAAGGGCGAGCTGATTGAGTGAGCCGGCAGGACCGCCAAGACGCTTGACTTGGATTCCTGTTTCCCGCGTGAAGGCTTGCAAGTCCTGCGCCAGTCCACTCAGCTTGTCGGGCGCGTCCCACTCGACGTCGAGAAACGTCAGAGTGACCGGTTGATGTGAAGACCGCTTCGAGCAACCCGGGAAAAGAAGCACGACCGCGACGATGCGGAAAATCTTCCAAGTCCGCCACGAACATCGAACATTACGGCAGCAGCAGCTTCCTGGCTCTCGCCCGTCGCTCATGTCTTTGCCGCACCCACAAATTCAACTCATTGCCAAAACGCTATTGGCCGGACTGGATACCCAACTTCTGGGCTATTCGGATCAGTTCCGCCAGCGATCCGGCTTCCATTTTCCGCATGACCTGCCCTCGATGGACTTTCACGGTGACCTCACTGGTGCTGAGTTCACCGGCAATCTGTTTGTTGAGCATGCCCGAGATCACCAGGCTCATGACCTCGCGCTCCCGCGGGGTCAGGGTATCATAGCGCTTCTGCAAATCTGCGACCCCGCGCCGGTTCTCGCGCGCCACGCGGTCGCGCTCCAGTGCCTGCTGAATCGCGTCGAGCAGGTCCTGGTCCCGGAATGGCTTGGTTAGAAACTCCACGGCACCCATTTTCATGGCTTTGACGGACATCGGAATGTCTCCGTACCCGGTGATGAAGATGATGGGCATCTGGACGCCGCTCTCCGCGAGCTTGCGCTGGAAATCAAGGCCACTCAGGCCGGGAAGCCGTACGTCCAGAACCATGCAGCAGGGGCCATCGAAAGGCGTTCTCCGGAGGAACTCCTCGGGGCCGGCGAAGCCCTCGGAGCGCAAGCCTACGGATTTCAACAATCCCTGAATCGACGCGCGCACGTGGGGGTCGTCGTCAACGATGAACACTGTCGGACTGACCGCTGAACTCATTCGGGTTCCTCGACTTCGCCCGGCAGCGTGAAATGAAAGGTCGCGCCCCGCCCCGAGTTTGAGGTAGCCCACAGCCGGCCGCCGTGCACCTCGATAATAGAACGACTGATGGACAGTCCCATCCCTGTGCCGTCGGGCTTGGTAGTAAAAAACGGGTTGAAGATGTGTTCCGCCCGGTCTGCGGGAATTCCCACCCCGGTGTCGCTCACGGAGAACAGCACTTCTCCGTTCTCGGCCTGCGATTTGATCGTGAGCTCGCCTGGCGGGTCCATGCCCTTCATGGCCTCGATGCCGTTGAGCATGAGATTCATGAAGACCTGCTGTAATTGCACCCGGTCCGCCATGACCCGGGGAAGATTCTCAGCGGTCCGGGTGCGGATGGAGATCGAGTATTGGTTCGCCTCGTTGCGCAGGAGGATGACCATCTCGCGAATGACTTCGTTAACGTCAATGCACTCGCGCTGCTCGTTGCCCTTCTTGAACAGCAGGCGAATGCGGCTGATGATGCCCTCCGCGCGCCTCAGATCCTCGACGATTCTCGACGCGGCTGCGCCGGCCTCTTCGAGATCGGGTTGATCGCGCGAGAGCCACCGCAAGCACGTGTTGGCGTTGGTGACCGCCGCCGTGATAGGCTGCCTGATTTCGTGGGCCAGGGACGCGGTGAGCTCTCCCATCGTGGTCGCCCGGTTTATGT
>JASHQD010000768.1 GCA_030037755.1 Terriglobia bacterium | reverse complement strand
CTGACTTTTTCATCCTGCGCCACTTGGTTCCCGCGGGAAAGGACGCGAACGGCCACCCCATCTTCAAGGCCGACCGCACCAGGGTCACCATCCAGGACGTGATCGCTGCCGAAGGCCCGCGCTTGCCCGCCGTGGACAAATCGCAAAGACGATTCAACACCGGCATGGTGATGGTAGTGCAGCACGGCGCGAAACCGAGTCGCGAGCTGATCGAAGAAACCGAAGGAATTCGCAAACAGTGGATCGAGTACTTCTCGATTACCACGGGACATCGCGCGATCATGACGGCGCTCCCGCGTTGAGATCTGCGGTTGCCCGCTGTAGCGGCGGTGTCCTCACCGCCGCACCCAAGTCGCAAACCGTTCGGCAACACCCCGAGGGGTTCACCATTCGCGTGCGGCGGTGAGCACACCGGCGCTACAGCGCGTGCCGACCCGCAGGGACCTGCGTCTTGTCCAGATGTGACCTCGGTCACGGCCAAGATCGTCTCGCTCGCCCAGAATACAATCCTGGATAGAACTGTTCCCGCGAAGGAGCGCACCACGTCACCTGGCCTGATCTTCAACATCATGCGGTTCTCGTTGCACGATGGCCCCGGCATCCGGACGACTGTCTTCCTTAAGGGCTGCCCGCTTTCGTGCTGGTGGTGCCACAACCCCGAAGGACGAAACTCCAAGCCGGAACTCATGTTCTTCGAGGGACGATGCGTGCGCAGCGGCGAGTGCGTGAAGGCGTGTCCGCGCGGCGCAACTGTTGTGGAGAACGGCGCGGTGAGGATTACGGACGCCTGTCGCGCGTGCGGTGTCTGTGTGGACGCTTGTGCTGCCGGGGCGCGGGAACTCGCCGGCCGATCTGTCAGCGCTCAGGAGGTCATCGACGAGATTGAGAAGGACCGCCTCTTCTGGGAGGAAGCCGGGGGCGGCGTCACGTTCTCGGGCGGAGAACCTCTGTTCCAGCCCCGATTCCTCGAGGCGCTGCTCGATGCCTGCCGCGAACGCGATATCCATACGGCGGTCGAAACGTGCGGCTACGCAAGCAGGCGAGTCGTTTTGCGTCTCGCTCCCAAGATCGATCTGTTTCTGATCGATTTGAAGCTGCTCGACCCGGCGAAGCACCGCATCCACACCGGCCGGGGGAACGGCTTGATCCTCTCGAACATCCGTGCGCTGGCCGGGGCCGGGCGAGACGTGATCATCCGGTACCCGGTGATCCCGGGAATCAACGCCGATGAGGAGAACGTCCGCCAAATGATTCAACTCCTGAAAGAGCTGCAACTGCGTCGTGTCGACCTGCTTCCGTACCACTCGACGGGCGCCGAAAAATACCGGCGCCTGCGCTTGCTTCCGCGCGAGATCGACTGCGAAGCCGGCCGTCTTCCGTCCGTTGTCGAGCAGATTGCATCGAGATTCCGCGAACAGGGATTCGCCGTGACGATCGGAGGTTCATCATGAGAGAGCGCGTGGCGAAACTGCGACAGCAAAGCCTGGATACCAAGCCCTGGCTGTCGATCGAACGAGCTTTGCTGATCACGGAGTACTGCCGGAACGCCAGGACCGCTTCGGTTCCCATGCAGCACGCGGAGGCATTCCGTTACCTGATGGACCAAAGGGCGATTTACATCGGGGACGACGAACTGATCGTCGGTGAACGCGGCCCGAGTCCCAAAGGGGCCCCGACGTTTCCCGAACTCTGCTGCCACACTCTCGAGGACTTCGAAGTTCTGAACAGTCGACCCAAAATCTCGTACCTGGTCGACCAGGCGGCACGCCAGGCGCAAGAGAATCAGGTGATACCGTATTGGCGCGGCCGTTCCATGCGTGACCTGATCTTCCGGGAGATGTCGCAAACCTGGAAGGACGCTTACGAAGCCGGGGTCTTCACCGAGTTCATGGAACAGCGCGCTCCCGGCCACACGGCGCTGGGCAATGTCATTTACCACAAGGGGCTGCTTGACCTTCAGAACGAGATTCAGGCCAGCCTGGACGCCCTGGACTTTCTGAACGACCCCGACGCTTACCCCAAGCAAGAGGAATTGCGGGCAATGGCAATCGCGGCCGGCGCCATGATCCGGTTTGCCGGGCGGCACGCTGAAAAGGCTCTGGCAATGGCGGCCCGAGAGGCCAATCCCGAACGGCGGAAGGAACTCGAGCGAATCGCCGAGGTCTGCCGGCGCGTGCCGGCCCACGCGCCGCGGGATTTCTGGGAGGCCCTGCAGGCGTATTGGTTCGTTCATGTGGGCGTGGTCAGCGAACTGAACACGTGGGACTCGTTCTGTCCCGGACGATTCGACCAGCACCTGTACCCGTTCTTCAAGCACGACCTTGAGTGCGGCAAGCTGACGCGTGAAGATGCGCGGGAACTCCTCGAGTGTCTCTGGGTGAAGTTCAACAACCAGCCGGCGCCTCCGAAGGTGGGCGTGACTGCGGCTGAGAGCGGCACCTACACGGATTTCGCCAACATCAACAACGGGGGTTTGAAACCGGACGGGTCGGACGGCGTCAACGACCTCACCTACCTGATCCTCGACGTCATCGACGAGATGCGCCTTCTGCAACCGTCGTCCAATCTCCAGCTCAGCAAGAAGAGTCCTGACCGATTTCTGAAGCGCGGGCTCGAGATCGTCCGCAAAGGCTGGGGACAACCTTCGATCTTCAACGCCGATGCGGTGGTCGAGGAACTGATCCGCCAGGGCAAGTCCATCGAAGACGCGCGCTGCGGCGGCACCTCCGGCTGCGTTGAGACCGGCACCTTCGGAAAAGAAGCCTACATCCTGACCGGTTATTTCAATCTCCCCAAGGTGTTGGAGATCACGCTCAACAACGGCACTGACCCTCGTACCGGAAAGAAGATCGGCGTCGAGACGGGTGACCCGCGCGGATTCCAGACGTACGGCGAGCTTTTTTCCGCCTTTCGCGAACAACTCCATCACCTCATTGACGTCAAAGTGCGAGGCAACAACGTTATCGAGCGGCTTTACGCAACCTATATGCCTGCGCCTCTCCTGTCGATTCTCATCGACGACTGCATCGCCAATGGCCGCGACTACAACGACGGCGGTCCCCGTTACAACACCACGTACATCATGGGCGTTGGTCCCGGCACCTGCACCGACGCCCTGGCGGCGATTTGTCATCATGTCTTCGACCGGAGAGACATTTCGATGCCGGAGTTGCTGGACGCTCTCGCGGCCAACTTCGAAGACCACGAGAGGACGCGCTTGCTGCTGTGGAACAAAAGTCCCAAATACGGCAATGACGACGACTGTGCCGATGGCATCCTCAGCGACGTCTTCAACGCTTTCTACGACGAAATCAACGGGCGCCCGAACACCAAGGGCGGCAGCTACCGGGTGAATTATCTTTCGACGACCTGCCACGTATACTTCGGGTCGGTTACGGGCGCCACGCCGGATGGCCGCCGGGCCGGCGAGCCGCTGTCGGACGGGATATCGCCCGTGCAAGGCGCGGATCGCAAGGGCCCGACGGCGGTGCTGAAATCGGCCGCCAGGATGGACCATCTGCGAACGGGCGGCACGCTCCTGAATCAGAAATTCACGCCCAAGGTTCTCGAGGGCCAGAACGGGATCGATCAGCTTGCGCACCTCGTGCGCGCCTATTTCAAGCTGGACGGCCACCACATCCAGTTCAACGTGGTCACGGCAGAAACACTGCGCGACGCCAAGGCGCATCCCGAGAAGCATCGCGATCTGATTGTGCGCGTGGCCGGCTACAGCGACTATTTCTGCGACCTGACCGAGGCTCTGCAAGACGAGATCATTGCTCGGACCGAGCAAACGGACTTCTCTTGAGGTTTTCGGCACGCCCGCGAGGGACCGTCAACAAAGCGAGCTCACACTTTCGATCACGTTTCTCTGCCTTGCTTCATAAGCCAAACCTCCGCGACCTCGCACCCCCGACCGTTTCCGCCCTTTCCCATTTCCCCGCGCCAGGTGAGCGTGAGTTGACCCGTTCGCGTCGCCTCCGCCGGCACATCGAATTCCAGCGGTTTGGGCGGCCAGGGCTTTAGGATCGACGGGTGAATCTGATGGTCGCCGTTGCAATCAAGCCGGATCTTCGTGCCCGGATCACCGCTATACACCACCCGGACCTTGTACCGCTGGCGAGCGTCGAGGTCCGTATATCGCATCTCGAGCGGCGCACCGTAAAGGGATTCGGCCCAGCACTTCCACGCCGTGGGAACCGCCGCTCCCGACCACTCCGGATAGCCGTGCCCCACCAGCACGGAGGCCCGGAACTCGGGATCGCGCGTTGGTCCGAGGCCCCGGAGTAGATGATGCGGGCGTGACAGATCTCCGAGGTTGTCGTAGAACCCGCCCGGACCGGGATTCGTGCGCTGGAGGATTTC
>JASHQD010000767.1 GCA_030037755.1 Terriglobia bacterium | reverse complement strand
GACCGTCCCGTCCAAGTTGGCGGTGTCCTGCGCGAAGCCGCTAAAGCTGACGGTCAAGAGGACCGTGGCCAGCAGAAGCAACGTACGTTTCATTGGCATCCTCCGAACTTTATTCTCTACTGCGGTCTGGACCGTGGCCTAAAGAGAAAGGTTGAGCACCGACACTCACCCCTGTAGAGGAGGTCCGCGGTGCTCTGGTGCGCGCCAAGGCATTTGAGCGTCAAAAACTCGCCTCGAAAAGCAGTTCTTAGACTTTCAACCGACGCAAATGAAATCGCAAGTGCTACCAGTGAGGGACTTTAAAGATGCGAAGGACTGTGCTTTGTTCTGGCAGGGCCCCCGTTTTCTTGGCACAATCCTAATCCGGCCCAACGACGGCTTATAATATCTTTCAATGATGTAACGCAAGGTTAAAGCTGTTACCTCGGCCTATCATTAACGGTTACTTCTTGCAAGTCTAGTCGCATGAGATAATTAACTGACGTTACAGATTCCGCTTGACTGGTCATACGATACGTACGTATAATGCGAAACCGCCGGAGACCCCGATTTGGCAATAATACCAACCTTGAGTTTGGCTGAGGATGAACGTGCGGAGCTCAACGCGCTGCTTGCCTCCGGCGCGTTGGCCAAGGCGCCGCGGCAAGCGAAGTTGCTCGCGTATGTTTGTGAGGAGTACTTCGCCGGCAGAGGCGACCAGCTGAAGGAGTACACGCTGGCGACCGAAGTGCTTGAGCGGCCTGCGGGATTCGACCAGACCCGCGATGCGATCGTCCGTGTCGAGGTTTACAGGCTACGCAAGAAACTCAAGGACTATTACCAGGCCGCCGGAGCTGACCACGCTCTTCACATCGTCATCCGGCCGGGCCAGTATGTGCCGAGTTTCATACGGCGGGAGGAGAGTCCTTATCAGCATGAGGACAGCGAATCGGGAGTGAACGGAGTCACCGCCGCGAACCACGTGGCGACAGCGGACGATCCTCCGGCAGAAGCCTTCCGCTCTCCTGAAGCGACCAAGCCACTTTCCCCTGCGCAGCCGGCGAATGAAAGCGCCGACCCGCCTCCTGTTCAGGTTCTTACACGCGGCAGCGACGCGGCGCGCTCGTGGTGGATTTGGATCGCCGTGGGCGCGGGTCTGATTCTGGTGGCAGCGGCTGCGGGGATCGTTGCGACGCGATTCAGGCGCGCTCCGCAGGCCACGGCTCCGGCCGCTGAAAGTCCAGCCGCGAGCACGACGGCTCCGGCCGAACCCCCTTCGGGCATTGCGCCCGCGGACGGAATCCGCATCAGGGCGGGATACTTCAAGGGTCCGTACATCGACCGGGCGGGCAACGTCTGGCAAAGCGATCGCTATTACTCCGGTGGCGACGCGCTCGCCGAGCCGCGCCAGTACATCGCCCGCACTCTCGACCCGGGCATGTTCCAGACCATGCGCTCGGGGCAATTCTCCTATGACATTCCCCTCGTGCCCGGCAATTATGAAATGCGGCTCTTCTTCTCAGAGACTCATTACGGCCCTGACACGCTCTCAGGCGGCGGCGAAACCAGCCGCCTGTTCGACGTCTTGCTGAACGGCCAGCCGCTGCTGCACATCTTCGACATCATTAAGGACGCCGGCGCCAACGACACGGCGGACGTGCGCGCATTTAAGGATGTGCACCCGGCGGACGATGGCAAGCTGCACCTGCGGTTTCAGTCGTTGATCGACTCGCCGCTGCTGAACGCCCTCGAGATCACGCCGGCGCCGCCGGGCCGCATCAATCCCATCCGCATCGTTGCCCAGGAGAATTCCTACACCGATCACGCCGGCCATGTGTGGCAGCCCGATCAGTACGCGCGCGGCGGCCAGTTTGCCGTCCATCTGCATCGGAATCCTGTTTCCGGGACGCAGGATCCGGACCTGTTCGTCGGCGAGCGTTTCGGGAACTTCGACTACGCCATTCCTGTAGCGCCCGGCCACTATGCCGTGTCGCTCTACTTCGCTGAGACCTACTGGGCGACAGACAACCAGCGTCCGGGGTCGGCGCTTCCCGATTACCGGGGTTCGGCTGAGGGAGGCGACGGTAGCCGTGTGTTCGATGTCTACGCCAACGGGCGCGTGCTGCTGAAGGATTTTGACATCTTCAAAGAGACGGGCGGGTCGAGCCGCGCGCTGGTGGAGACGTTTCACAATCTGGAGCCCGACGGCCAGGGCAAGCTGGTGCTTCGCTTTGTTCCCGGGCGCGACTACGCGTGCGTCAACGCCATCGAAGTCGAAGACGAATCGCGTTAGGGCTTGTTGTAGCGGCGCTCTATGAGCGCCGACCCGGAGTTGTGAGAGTTTCGGCGCTCATAGAGCGCCGCTACAGCAATTCCTCCTACGAGTTTCGCGTTTCGAATTTCGGTTTTCGAGGTACACTCTTCCTGATGCGACCTACGGAATTCATCCGTCAGGTGACCAGCGGCAAACCGGGCGCTGTTTATTTTCTTCGCGGACCGGATCGGTTCATGCACGAGGAGTGTCGCGCGGCCGTGCTGAATGCCGTGCCGCCGGAGGCGCGCGCCTGGTGCCTGGCCGAGATCGAGTTCGAGTCGGGCGAGCTTGAACGCAAACTCGAAGACGCCCATCAGATCCCCATGCTGGCGGGTCACAGCTACTTTCTGTTCTCCGACCCCGAAGACTTGCGCCGCGCGGGAGACGAGGACGTCGAGGCGCTGGAAGCTTACGTGGCGAAGCCTTCGCCGTGCGCGACCGTGGTCTTCGCCGCTATCGAGCCGGATCGCCGCCGCAAATTCATCCAGCTTCTGGAGAAAAAGAGCACCGTTGTGGAGTTGCTGCCGCCGGACCGTCACGAGGCGGCGCACTGGCTGGAGCAATATCTGCGCCGCGCCGGCGTCGCGATCGCGCCCGAGCTCGCGGAGCAGGTGGCCGCGCGCTTCGAGGATCGTCCTGACCCGCGCCGCGAGACCAGGCCGGGCGTGAATCTGCTGGGCATGCGCACTGAGGTCGAGAAAGTGCTGACCGCGCGCCCGGACGCGAAGCAGTGGGAGGAATCGGACCTCGAAAACATCGTGTCGTTCCACGAAGATCACGAGATCAACAAACTGCTCGAAGCGATCGCGGAACGCCAGGTCGGACGCGCACTCGAACGCCTGCGGGCGCTGCTCGCGAGCAAAGAGCCCGAGGCGTTGATCCTGTGGTCGATCGGCGATCTGTTTCGGCAGGCCCTCAAGAGCAGCGCGAGTGCGGGTCGCGGCTACAGCTCCGGTTACGGCGGCTTCTATCGCTCCGGCAAAGGATCGCCATTCGAGATTGCCCAGCGCGCCGCCAAGCGATATTCCACCGAAGAGTTGGGACAGGCGCTGCGGCGCACGCGCGACACGGACCTGGCGGTGAAGTCGTCGTGGAAGGATTCGCGGGTTCTGCTCGAAATCCTGGTCTGGCAGGTAACGGTCGGGAAAGCGGGCAGCGCGTGGGCGGAGCCGAGTTGGGTAGGCGCCGCAGACGCCTGATTGTCGTGCGCCTGTAGCGGCGGTGTCCTCACCGCCGGATTTTTCTTTTTGGGAATGTTGGGATTATACGAAGGCGGCGGTGAGGACACCACCGCTACAGCGATTCATCTTACGCCTTGACGACTGCGGCGACGCTGCGCGTGAGCCGCGACTTGTAGCGCGCGGCGGCGTTGGCGTGCAGAACGCCTTTGTGCGTGGAGTGATCGATGAGCGCCAGCGTGGGCTTCAGCAGGCTCTCGGCCGCGGCCTTGTCCTTCTTGTCGAGCGCCACGCGCAGCTTGCGCAACTGGTGACGGAGTCGCGTTTGATGAGCGCGATTCGCCTCCGTCCGGACTCGGGTTTGCTTGATGCGCTTCAGGGCAGACTTATGACTGGCCACGACTTCTCCTTAATCGTCCATTCTGGTGAATTCCCAGTTTAGCAAACGGGAATCGCAGCGTCAAATCGCACTGGTCAATTCTGGCGCTT
This sequence comes from Terriglobia bacterium, assembly GCA_030037755.1. GTDB lineage: Bacteria > Acidobacteriota > Terriglobia > UBA7540 > UBA7540 > Gp13-AA77. The sequence continues at coordinate 53 of JASHQD010000767.1, read as the reverse complement.
GGCCAAGAGTGGCAAGTGCCGAGTGGCAAGAGTAGGAAGACAGACAAGGGAGG
>JASHQD010000766.1 GCA_030037755.1 Terriglobia bacterium | reverse complement strand
TCGGTGAGCAACTGACGAATGATTCTCCCCGGCTCCGCCCCCAAGGCCGCCCTGACGGTTATCTCCTTCCGTCGCTCGTCGGCGCGCGAGAGGACAAGCGTGGCCACATTGGCGCACGCAATCAGAAGAACGAATCCGGAGCCAGCAAACAGGGCGAGCAGGGCCGGACGGACGTTGCGGGCCGCGTCTGCTTGAAGTGAGAGTACTTCCAGGTGAAGATTCTGCTCTGCGTACTCCCGGAACTCCGATCGCAATTGCCCGGCGATGTTGTCCAGCTCAGCCTGGCCTTGGGGCAGGGTTGCACCGGAGCGCAGGCGCGCGATGACCCGAATGTAGCCTTGATCGCGGGACTGTCCGGCTAGGTCCCATTGAAAAGGAACATAAACGTCGATCTTTGGCGGAACGCTCGCACCTTCAGGAAAGATGAGCTTGAATCCCGAGGGCAACACGCCCACAACCGTGCAGTACTGTCCGCTAAGAACTACGGTCTGCCCCACGATTTTGGGATCTGCCCCGTAGCGTCGTTGCCATAATTCGTGACTCAGCACAATGACCGGTGCGGCGCCGCCTCCCTCGTCCCGAGGCAGAAAGAAGCTTCCCCGTTCCGGGCGGGTGCGGAGAAGTGAGAGGAAATTGGAAGTGACCAGACCCAGCTTGACCTGTTCCGGCTCGCCCTTGCCAGTCAGCGCTCCGCTTTGCACCCAAATCCCGGCAAACTGGTCGAAGAGTCGGCTGCGCTCGCGAAGAGAAACAAGTTCCGGACCCGACGAAGGGGCTCGTCCTTCCTTCCGCAGAACGGACCACACTACTGCCAACCGGGTGGACTCGGGATACGGCAAGGGCCGCAGCAGGACTGCGTCAACGACGCTGAAGATGGCTGTATTGACCCCGATTCCGATGACGAGTGTAACGATTGCCACGAAGGCGAAGAGAGGCTTCTTTGCCAGCATCCGAGCGGCGTAATGGAGGTCCTGACGAAATGCATCCAGCAGGGCCGCGATCCTCCTCGTATCATTTTCCGGTTCTCGACCTGGTACTGGAGTGGCCGGCAGCCGCCGGCCACTCTCTCGCGCAGCGCATTGGCTCAGACGCCGGCGTTGCACGCCTTTGGTTTGGCCAATGCCTCCGTGCATCAGGTCATTCGCCAGCGCAGGCCAGTCGCTGACGTGCCGCTCGGCCGCTAATAATGCTTCCCGTTCGCCGAGTCCGGATTGAAGACCCTCCCGGTAGGCGTCGTCCAATTGCTGGGCGAGCTCCTCGACGATCTCCGCCTCACGTTCAGGCGGGCAATCGGGCAATGCCAAATGTTGTCGGACGTACTTGAGCCAGTCAGGCATAGTTCGAACTCAGCAGTCGGTTGACTGTCGCGACAAACTCTCCCCAGGAGCTGCGTTCATCGGCGAGAAACCTGCGGCCTTCTCTGGTAAGGCGGTAGTACCTCCGGCGACGCTCGCCCGGTTTTTCAATCCAGCGGCCGGAAATCTGTCCCTTCTGTTGCAGGCGGCAAAGGATGGGATACAGGGATCCAATGCGGAAAGTGATGCGCCTCTTCGAATGCACTTCTATCAATTTGCCGATCTCGTATCCATGGCGCGGACGCGACTCCAGGAACGATAACACCAGAAGCTCTGCGCTGCCCTTCTTCCACTCGCGATTGAACATCGTTGGGCGCCTCAATATACTTGACCACGATATATACCAGCGCAGACTATTGTCAAGCGTTTTCTTCTGGGGAATCGTGCGAACGTCCCGCATTGGACTCATTTTAAATGGCTTCTTTGGATTGTGGGGGGGGGCGGCTACTGTTTACCCACGCTTTTCGGTTGCAATTCTCGCTTTGGGCGCCGATAGTCCAAATTGCCGGTTAGCGGGGTCACTCGTAGAAGTGCCAGCGCGGACGCGAAGACGGCGTAATGTTGAGCGACCGATCAACTCCCGGATAGTTAGGGATCGGAAAGAACCCTCAACGGGAGCCTCCCGGCGTTGGAACCCGGACAGGTCGTACCGGAAGCGGACACTCGATCACTGGCAAGGCGAGTTCAGGCCTTGAACTGCAAGGGCCTCGGGCTGGCGGATTGATTGCTTCGCGGCTGGCGGAGGTGTGTCTATGCGGACGCTGTGGCAGGATCTGCGGGTCGGGCTGCGGATGCTCCAAAAGAATCCGGGATTCACGGCAGTCTCGGTCCTGACGCTGGCGCTCGGCATCGGAGCCAATACGGCGATCTTCAGCGTGGTCAATGTCGTTCTACTGCGCTCGCTGCCGTTTCGAGACCCCTCTCGGCTCGTGCTTGTGCTCGAGCAAAGCCAGTTTCCGGTCTCTTCGACCTCCTATCAGAACTTCGTCGACTGGCGAAACCAGAGCCGTTCCTTTGAGGGCATGGAAGCCACGCGCGGCACTACCCTGACCCTCACCGGCGGCGGCGATCCGGAGCGCCTCAATGCGCGCATGGCGACGGCAGGGCTGTTCCCGCTTCTCGGCGTCAATGCAGCGGTGGGCCGCACCTTCTCGGCGACGGAGGACAGCGCCAGCGGTCCGCCAGTGGCACTCATCAGTTATGGACTGTGGCACCGGCGTTTCGGCGGCGCTGCGGCCGTGATCGGCAAGTCCATCGATCTCGACGCTCGGCCTTACACGGTGATCGGCGTTCTGCCACCCGGATTTCAGATCCTCCAGCCT
>JASHQD010000765.1 GCA_030037755.1 Terriglobia bacterium | reverse complement strand
GAAGTCGCCGCCCGCCATTGCCTCCTCGAAACTCACGAATCGGATGGTCTGCCGCTCGCGCGTGAAGCCGTGACGGAAGCGAAGGTCCATCGTCTCCTGGATCTTGTCGATGAAATCCGTGGGCGGCGGCGCGGCGTCGTAGCAGAGGTAATGCGCGTCGAACCCGACGCCTTTCTTGATGAACGCCTGGCCGATTCGTCCCGTGCCGATCACCGAGATCGTCTTGCCGGTGACTTCATCGCCGAGGAAGGGCAGGAACGGGTGCCACGTGCCCCAGCGGTTCTCGCGCACCAGGTTCTCCGCCGGGCCGAGCTTGCGCGCCACGGCGCCAAGGATGAGGAAGGCGAATTCCGCTGTAGCCTCGTTCAGTACGTCAGCCGTATGCGTGAAGGGGATTCTAAAGCGATTGGCGTCGGCGCGGTTGATGTTGTCAAAGCCGACCGCGTCCTGCGCCACCACTTTCAGCGTGCCGCGCCCGGCCTCGAAGACTTCGGCGTCGATGGGATCGCGCAGCGTGGTGATCAGGCCGTCGATGCCCGATCGCACTTTCTCGACGATCAGGCTCTTGGGCGGCGCTTCGAGTTCGTCGTAGACTTCGACTTCGTAGCCGCGATCGCGCAGAAGTTGAAGCGCGTCGTGTCCGATGTTGCAGGTGGCGAAGATGCGAAAGCGCGGTTCGGAAGACATCGAGTTGGAGTGTCGTCGTGGAGCGATTACGCGGCCTTTCCCGCTGGTTTGAGCACGCCTTTGACGATCCCGCCGGACGCCATGCCGTCGAAGCACGCTTGCCAGCCCTCGAGCGGCTCCACGCGCCCGACCAGCGGCAGCGGATCGAGCTTGCCTGAGGCGAGCAACGCGATCACGCGCTCCCAGATCGCGTAATTATGGCTGAAACTGCCGCGCAGCGTGACGGCTTTCTGCACCAGCGGATCGAGCGAGAAGTTCAGAGGATCGCGGCCCCAGCCGACTTTGGTGATCTGGCCACCAGGACGGACCGCGTCAAGCGCGAGCGAGAGCACGGACGAAACGCCCGAGGCGTCGATAACCGCGTCTACGCCCAATCCGTCGCCCTGTTCGCGAATTCCGGCGATCAACTCGTCGCGTCCGCCTGAGAACGTCCGGTCGGCGCCGAGGCTCCGCGCCAGCTCCAATCGCGAACGATCGCGTTCGAGGCCCGCGACTGCGAGCCATCCCGCGCCGTTCAGCCTGGCAAGCGCCATGCAAAGCAGTCCGATGGGCCCGGGACCGAGCACCAGGACGCTCGCGCCGGGCCGGATGTCCGTCTTAAGGACCGTCGCGTTGTAGGCCACGCAGCAAGGCTCGGTCAGCGCCGCGCGTTCGGCCGTGACCGAGTCCGGCAGATGATGCAGGCAGCGCGCCGGAACGCGCACGTAATCGGCCATGGCGCCGTCGACGCCGTAGCCGAAGCCCAGCCGCTTCGGACAAAGGTTGTACTCGCCGGCGCGGCAATAGGCGCACTCGCCGCAGATGCGCGCCGCCGTCTCCGAGGCCACGCGGTCGCCCTCGCGGAATGCGCGGACGCCGGGGCCCACCTCGGCCACCACGCCGCAGAATTCGTGCCCGAGAATTACGGGCACATTCACGCGCCAGCTATGGGAATTGTGATATTGATGGACCTCGCTGCCGCATACACCAATAGCCTCTGTCTTGAGGATGACCTCGCCGTCGCCCGGAGGCTCGGGCTGCGGCACCTCGCGCAGCTCCACTCCGCCTTCGCGAAGCTCGTAATGAACAACCGCCGCCATGGACGCCATCGTTATCTGCTCTCTCCTCGCCGCGCTGTAGCTGTAGGGGCAGGTTTCAAACCTGCCCCTACAGGACAATTTTGCCAATCTTCAATCATGCGGGCGATGACCGACCGCGATCAAGTGCGCGCTCGCCCCCACGATCGAAGGCTCCGGCTCGATCGTTGCCAGGAATCGCAGCAAATCCTCACGTTGCGCCCTGTCATCCCACGCTTTCAGGAAATGCGCGCCGCTCCACGCCGGACCTTCCACCGGGAGGACCTCCACGCCGTCGAAGCCCGCATCGCGAACCTCGCCGGCCAGTTCCTCAGCACGATGAAAATACGCCGTGGTGAAGTACGCGGGATGATTCACCGGATTGCGGTGCTGGCCCGAGGCGAGATCCACTTCCACCAGAGTGCGAAACGCGGCGTCCGCGAAGAATCCGCGCGCGAGGCCGTCGATCAAAGATGCGAAGCGCGAAATCGCCGCGGCAAACATCGGGCCGCGCGGCTTCAGAATGCGGCGCGCTTCGCTGAGCGCCTGCAGCCGTTCCGAAGACTCAATGAGATGGTACAACGGCCCGAACATCAGCACCGCATCGGCGCTGCCATCCGCCACCTGCAACCGGCGAGCGTCGTCTTGGGTGATCGAGGCCAGCCGGACGCCCGACTCGGACTCACGCATTCGAGCCTGTTCGAGGTGCAACTCGACGGGATCGATCAGATGCACCTCATATCCCTGCCCGGCGAGCGGAAACGCATACACGCCGGCCGCGCCGCCCACGTCATAGATCACGGCCGGCGGAGGCGGTAGATATCGAGCGAGGATCGCCTGGGTGCGGACGCGCTCCAGTTCGCCAATGCCCTGCGACAGGCGGTCGGCTTCCGGAACTTGTTGGTAATGTCCTTCGATTTCCTTCGCGATAAGGCTCATCGGCGTCTTCAGGGATGAAGAATTGGGCTGGGCGAACCCCGTTTAATCAGGAAGTGTCACAGCCGCTGTGCCATCGATTCTGCGAAGAATCAGAGAGCAGCGAAATATCGAAGCGTCTCCACAAGCTCATTGAATCGAGCGCTCGCCAGCGGAACAGGATTACCTCTCTTGCTCCACAGAGTCGCCAAATTCGTGGAGGGTTCTTCCTCACAGCAACCGGCGATCAGTGCATGTAGTTGCATTTTGGCTCGCTTATTTTCCGGCCAAGCCGCCGGCCCGTTCAAACACTCTTGAAACTCATTCACGCACCGCTCCAACTCCGGCCGGTGTTCGAATACTGCGTCGAGCAGCAGGTGTTCCAAAGTACCTGGGCGGCCGCGTCCGGGCATCAAGAAGACCCCGACGGTCAGGTTCTTGCTATCGACTCGACGTGGCGTAAAAGGCTCCGGCACATCACAGCCGATCCTGGCCAACGCGGCACGGACTTCATTGAAGCGCTGCGCAGGATCGTCGTCGGCATCGGCCACCACGAGCAGGCCTCTCAGGCGCGCGGGACCGCTGCTGGTCTCGATCGCCAATAGGTACTTCCGGAAACCACTGACGCCGTGCGCGCCTACTCTTTCCGGAGTGCCGACCTTGAAGTCCTGTAAGCCAAGGTGTTCGATCAAATGCTCCAGAAAGGCCTTGTCAGTATTTCCCTCGCAAACCACATGAAACGGGCTGTTGATCGATATTGGCCTGTCCACCACTTCAGTCATCGAATCTCGAAATTCTGCTCCAGCGCTGCCTCAAAGTGCTCACCGTCAAATACCTTCATCTTGGACTCGCCGTTCTCCCTCTCGGCACGCAGGAGCGCGAAGTCCTCGGGCGCCTCGGATATGGCCGGCAGCATCGCCCGCAGACACTCAAGGCTGTGGGTGGTCACGAAAAGCTGAGTATTTCTGCTTCGACAGAATCCGACAACGCTCTTCCAAATCGCTTCAAGGTTCCGGTAGTACAAACCGTTCTCAAATTCGTCTATCGCGACCGCCCCGCCGGATTGCGACGCAACAAGAAGGAGTGTCGCGATGTACTTGTTGATACCGGCAGACAAAGAGCCCACGTACAACTTCTCTGGCAGCCCCCGAACCTTGGCAAACACGGCGTTGGACCGACCCTGAACCTCCACCGACAGCCCAAGCACCATGGGAAATAGATCGCCGACAGCTTCTACCACCGGCTGATGCTGCTCGCGCTTGCTGAGCTCGGAAAAGAGCCTCGCCACAGACTGGGAATTGAGTAACGCCGCTGGCGGCAGGAAAGCCATGGGATACGGTTCTGCGAACTGAGGAAGGGGTATTGTTCCCTGGGCTGTCATTGCAACTGGCCCGTGGAAGGATTTGCCTGTTTCACTGAGGCCCTCGAACAAAAGGGGAGTCACAATTGAATCTGCCTTGTCACCAGTAGGCGTTAAGATCAGTCTGTTCCCTTCTGCGCCCCAGTCGTACCGAATAGTAAGGCGGCGTTGCTTTCCCTCGGTCAGCGAGAAAGCCAGAGCCACGGTTTGTGAGTCGTCGAAATCGAAAAACATTTCCTGCCAGATGCCCCGAAAGGACCTGTCACCATCCCCGAGTTGTACGATGGGTGCCGCTTCCGCAAGGCCTCTCCAACTCTGGGCCTTGAGGAAGAAATCGGTCTGCATAGCGGCGCACATAAATAAAGCTTCGAGGAAAGCCGTCTTTCCGCTGCCGCTGCCACCGACGATGACATTGATACGCCGCAACCCCTCAACATTAGCCTCCCGAAAGC
>JASHQD010000764.1 GCA_030037755.1 Terriglobia bacterium | reverse complement strand
ATTCCGCAGTTCCCGACTCTGGCTACGGCGACTCAGGACGTGCTTTATGCCCTGGCGAATGGAACGGGAGGGTTCCCCATCCTCAATAACAATGACTTTCTCGCCGGGCTCGACCGAATCTCTCACGAGCTTGACGAATACTACACTCTCGGCTATGCGCCGTCCGATCTCAGCCACGACGGCAGCTATCACAAGATTAAGGTGTCCGTCGAGACCAAGGGTCTCGAGGTCCGCGCGCGCAACGGGTATTACGACACCAAAGGCGTGGACGCCCTCGCCGGCAAAGCCGAAGGCAAGGCGCTCGAGGCCCAGTTGGCGGGTTCACAGCCTGGAACCACTCACATGACCGCCGAAGCTTCGTACTTCTACACGGCGGCCAACGATGCGCTGGTGAACGTCGCGCTCGCTTTGCCTTCCGACGCTTTCAATTTCGACAAGGAGAAGAAGAGCTACAAATGCGACGTTACGGTTCTGGGGGAGGCGGACCGGGCCGACGGTTCGGTGGCGGCGCGCTTCAGTGACTCGCGCTCGCTGGATTTCAACAAGGAAGAGTACAAGGATTTCGGCAACACCGGATTCAGTTATCGCAGCGGCTTCGATATCGCGCCGGGGCAATATAAGCTGAAGATTGCCGTCGGTACGGGCGGTAACGGCGTCGCCAAGCAGGAGATTCCGCTCACGGTCCAGCCTTACAACGGCAATGAGTTCAGCATCAGCGGCGTGGTGCTGAGCAATGAATTCCAGAAGGTCTCGCAATCCGCAGTGACTCTTGACGAGGCGCTGCTGGAGGATCAGAAGACATTCGTTTCGCAAGGCATGGAAATCGAGCCCTCGGCGAGTAATACGTTCAAGAGCGGGCAGGTCCTCGCCCTGTACGTGGAGGTCTACGAGCCGCAATTGACGTCGTCCGCGGCGCCCACGGTTCAACTTCAATACGAAGTGATCAATCGCAAGACGAGCCTGCCGGTGACCAGCAGCGCGGCTCCGCTCGCGAACTTCGTCAAGACCGGGAATCCGGTTATTCCTGTGGGTATCCCGATAAGGACCGAGGGAATGCAGGCCGGAGATTACGAGGTCGAAGTGCTGGCCAGCGACTCAAGTGGCAGCCGTTCGCCGGTGCAGCACGTCAGCTTCACGCTGAATTGATTTCGCCGGGGCAGGCCTCGCGCCTGCCCCTGTTTTTTCAGGAGCTGGTTCGCCGCTCCCGTTGGGGCGATCGCGACCGTCCCCGCAACTACCGCATGCCGCGCGCCAATCCCGCTTCGCCGCCCCGCCCGGCCGTCAAGGACGTAAATAACCTGCGCATCACTCGCGCCCTGCTCGCCTGGTTCCGCGAACATCGGCGTCCGCTGCCATGGCGCGCTTCGAGCGATGCCTACCGTGTCTGGATCTCGGAAGTCATGCTGCAGCAGACACAGGTCGCGACGGTCATTCCTTATTACCAGCGTTTTTTGAAGGCCTTCCCGACGCTGCGCCATCTGGCGCGCGCTCCGCTCGAGCGCGTGCTGCAGCTTTGGTCCGGACTTGGATACTACCGTCGCGCGCGCCAGCTGCACGAGGCGTCTCAAATAATCGTCGCCAGGTTCGGCGGCTGCTTTCCCGCGACTCTCGAGGAGGCGCTGCAGCTTCCCGGTGTCGGCGGATACACGGCAGCCGCGGTGCTGAGCATCGCGTACGGCGTGCCGCTCGCAGCGCTCGACGGCAACGTGGCGCGAGTCGTTTCGCGCCTGGAGGCGCTGCCGGGCAGCCTGGCGCAGCCCGCTTTCCGCAAGGGCATCGAGGCGAAGCTTGCCGCGCTTTTGCCGAAGCGCCAATCGGCCGGCTCCGCGGGAGACTTCAATCAGGCCTTGATGGAGTTGGGCCAGACGATTTGTTTGCCGCGCGCGCCGCGTTGCCCCGTCTGCCCGATGCGCAAGGCTTGCCGCGGCCGGTTGAGTGGAAACCCCGAAGCATTTCCATCTCCGCGTCCGAGGCGCGCGACGGAAGAAAGCCATCTGGCTGCGGCCCTGATTCTGCGGCCCGTGGGAGTCAGGCGAAACTCGAATCCAGGCTCGGAGAGTGGAGTGCCTGCGATGCTGATGGCACGCGGTCTCGACGACGGCCTGATGCCGGACCTTTGGAATTTTCCATCGGCATTCGGCGCCTCGATCGCCGACGCGCGCCAGCGGCTGGAGACAAAGCTTGCGGATCTCACCGGCGGACCTGCATCCCTCAACCTCGAGGTTGCGCGCGTGCGCCACAACGTGACCTATCGCCAGATTGACGTTCGAGTCTATCGCGCGTCGCTGTCGAGCTTGCCTCGAAATGGATTTCGCTGGCTCGCTGCCGCCGATCTCGGCCGCGCGGCCGTCTCACAGCTGGCGCGCAAGATCGCGGAAGCGTCGGCGAGTGCGCTAAACTGAAGCCGTGTCCTCCGCAACAATTCCAGTACACCCGAGGGGCGCCTTTGGCGGCGCGTCGCGCGGACTGCTGCGCTATTTCGAGCTTTCGCTGATCGGCGCGTTAGCCACCGCCTTCCTGACTCTCGCCATCACGGGCAAGCTGGAGACCATCGCGGTGGCGCTCTTCGCCGCCGTGCTGCTGTTCCGGCTGGCCGGTCTCGCGGCCGGCAAGAACTGGCGCATCGGACCGCGAGCTGTGACGGCCGTCAGCCTTGTCTACCTGGCGTTCTTCCCGCTTGATCTTTTCTACCTCGCGATCGGCCCGACGCTCGTCGATCGGATGCTGGTCGCGACGGTGCATCTTGTCTTCTTCACGGCGGCGGTGAAAGTGCTGTCGGCGTCGCGTCCGCGAGACTATGCGTATCTGGGCGCGCTCTCCTTCCTGCTCATGCTGGCCGCAGCCATCCTGACGGTGGGCGCGACCTACGTCGCGGGTCTGTGTATCTATCTGCTTTTTGCCGTGTCGACGCTGGTGAGCTACGAGGTCGCAAGGCCTGCGATTCTGCAAAGCACACCCGCGGCTTCGAGTTCGACTGCGCCGTCAGGGGCGGAATCGTCGCTCGCCAAGACCGCCGCCGTGGTCGCGCTCAGCATCGTTCCTCTGGCGGCTTTGCTTTTCTTCGCCATACCCCGCTACCACAGCGGATTCTGGCCGGGAGCGGGATTTTCCGCCGATCGCATGACGGGATTCTCCGACAGCGTGGAACTGGGCGATCTGGGCAAGCTTCTGCGGTCCAACCAGGTGATTATGCGCGTGACCGTTGATGGCGATGCGCGCCGATTCCAGGGTGAAAAGCTGCGCGGCGTGGCGCTCGATAATTTCGACGGACACCGTTGGTTCAGCCGCGCCCACACCGAGCGCTTTCTCGGGCCAGAGCTTCCGCAGCAGTTCAGCCTCCGATTTTCTTCGGGCCCCACCGTTGACGCGACGCGCTATCGCGTGCTGATCGAGCCCCTGTTCACGGACGTATTGTTCGTCGCCGGCCGCGCCCGCCGTATCGACGCGCCGCTGCGCTTTCTGCTGGTCGATTCCGCGGGTTCGCTGCATAATCCGCAGCACCTGGCTGCGCCGTTCGGCTACGGCGTCGTTGCCGACCTCGATTTGCCATCGCCGCGGGAGTTGCGTTCCGCGCCGCCAACCGATCCGGACGGTCTTGAGCTGGCAGATGTCGGACTCCCACGCCTCGATCCCCGGATCGGCGCGCTGGCCCGGCAGGTGACGGCGGGCGCCGGCAATAATTACGATCGCGCCATGGCTCTCGAAGCCTATTTGCGCGAAAACTACGCGTACACGCTCGATCTGCCGAAAGTCGGCCAGGCCGATCCGGTCGCGGGGTTCCTGTTTCACGCGCGGCGGGGGAATTGCGAATACTTTGCGGCGGCCCTGGCCGTGATGCTGCGCACGCTCGGCATCCCGGCGCGCCTGGTGAACGGCTTTCAATCGGGCGATTACAATCGCGTCGGCGGAGACTTCGTCGTGCGCGGACGCGATGCGCACAGTTGGGTCGAGGCCTACTTCCCGCGCTACGGTTGGATTCCATTTGACGCCACGCCTGCCGGCCCCGAAGCCGCGCCGGGAATTCTCGACGAGTATCTTGATGCCGCCGAGCTCTTCTGGAGCGACTGGGTGATCGACTACGACTTCGGCCACCAGGCGCAACTGGCAATCGGCGTCGAGAACGAGTACAACCGCGTCGACGAGAGTTTCGGTGTGTGGCGCAGGCGCCTGCAGGACGCGAGCAGCGGACGGCTGACGCGAGCCGGCATTTGGCTCAACCGGCATCGCGTCCAGGTACTCACATTCGTGGTTCTGATTTTGGCCTTGGCGGCCCTGGCCGCGCGCTGGCCGGAGTGGATCGAGGAACTGCGGGCCGCCGTGGCGTGGAAGGTGGCGCGCCGGGCCGGCCGGCTCTCGGGTTCCACGGCACGGCTCGGCTACCAGCGCTTTCTGCGGCGCTGCGCCCGCTGCGGAATCATCAAGTCGCCCGCGGAGACCCCGCTGGAGTTCGCGCAACGGATTCCGGACGCTTCCGCCCGACCGCCCGCAACGCATCTGACCGAGCTTTACCTTTCTGCGCGTTTCGGGCATCGCTCCGTTGCGCCCGAAGCATTCGAATGCTCTTTGCACGAGGCGCTTAATGCTGTACGGCCTGCCCGCATCGCCCGTTGAGCTCGCCCGGGAACGCGGGCGTCGCTGCCCGCTTCCTTTGGATTGCGATCGAAGAGACCTCGCGTTGCGGAGGTGGCAAGGATGCCCCCGCTCCCAAGCCGTGTTAAGCTTCTTTCTTACCCCGGATGAATTGAAACTGGTGGAGGTTGTTGATGCGAAAGTCCCTCTTGCTTGTCTTAGCTGCGATCTTGCTTGCGGCGGCACCGTCCAAGGCGGGGCAGGGACCAGGCAATGACGTGCGAACGCTCAAGCAGAAGCAAAAGGTCCAGCGAAGGCAGCTCAAGGAACAGCAACGCGCGACGCGCAGGGCGATGAGCCAGCACGCGACCACCAAAGAAGAGAGGGCGCGAATGAATCGCGACCTCAAGGCCCAGCGTAAGGTGCTCAAGAACGAGCAGAGGCAGGAACTCAACGACATGAAGCAGAGCCACAAGCCGCTGAAGCCGCATTCGCCCAAGCCGCCACGCGTCAAGGGACATGAGAGCGGACAATGAAAGCCATTCGCGTACATGAGTTCGGGCCGCCCGAGGTGATGCGCATCGAGGACACGCCGCAGCCCGAGGCCGCTGCCGGCGAAGTGCTGGTGCGGGTGAAGGCGGCCGGCGTGAATCCCGTGGACAGCTACATCCGCACCGGGACCTATGCCAACAAGCCGTCGCTGCCTTACACGCCGGGTTCGGATGCCGCGGGCCTTGTCGAATCGGTGGGCGAAGGCGTCACCAGAGTCGCTCGCGGAGACCGCGTCTACGTCCATGGCTCCCTGAGCGGCACCTACGCTGAATTCGCCCTCTGCAAAGAGCCGCAGGTTTGGCCGCTGGCGGATGCGGTGAGCTTCGAACAGGGCGCGGCCGTGGGTGTTCCCTACGCGACGGCGTACCGCGCGCTGTTTCATCGCGCGCACGCCCAACCGGCCGAGACGCTCCTGGTTCACGGCGCGAGCGGGGGCGTGGGCATCGCCGGAACGCAGCTGGCGCGCGCGGCGGGTATGACGGTGATCGGCACGGCAGGAAGCGATCGCGGCCTGCAACTCGTCAGGGAGCAAGGCGCGCGATATGCCCTGGACCACCACAATTCGGGATATCTCGATGAGCTTATGAAGGTCACCGGTGGACGCGGCGTCGATGTCATTCTGGAAATGCTGGCGAACGTGAACCTGGACAAGGACCTGAACGTTCTTGCCAAGCATGGGCGCCTTATCGTTGTCGGGAGCCGCGGCACCGCGGAGATCAATCCGCGCTCGGCGATGTCGCGCGACGCGAATATTCTCGGCATGACGCTGTTCAACGCCAGCGAACAGGACTTGAAGAGCATTCACTCAGCGCTCGTCGCCGGACTCGAAAACGCCAGCCTGAAACCGGTTGTGGGCCAGACGATTTCGCTGGCGGATGCGGCCCGCGCGCATCACGCGGTTATGGAATCCGGCGCGTATGGGAAAATCGTTCTTGTGCCGTAAAGGACCTGAAGGGCGTCGTCGAGTTTCGAATTCCAGTTCCGCCTGAGAGAATACCATGACAGAAGTGAATCGACGCCTGGGAGCCGTCTCGCTCGCGCTCCTCGTATCTACAATCGCAGTTCCCCCGCTCTGTGCGAAATCCAAAGTCGAGTGGCAGACGTACTCCGAAGCGCAGCTCAAGGCCGCGATGAGCACGCTCGGCGTGGGCGAGCACGCGCGCGTGATCGTAACCCTGCAGGATGGCAGCAGACTGACCGGATTCGTGAGCCAGGCCGACGAGACGCACTTCGTGGTGGTCGAGAAAGGGAAGGCTACTCCTGTAGACTACGACCAGGTGTCGGACATTCGCGCCGGGAACCCCGACACCCAGGTGAAATTCGCCGCGCGAATCTCGACCGAAGCGGCCGCCATCGCCGCCCAGACTCCGGTCCCACCCAAGCCCCACCACAAGCGCCAGCAACTCAGCAACGCCGCCAAGGCCGCGGTGGTGATTGCGGTCACGGCCGCCGGAATTGTCGCCACCCTTGCGATCATGGGCAAGCTGTAGGGCCCGCTACCGGTTCCTCCCGGCGCTCCAACGAGTCCAGGCCAGAGCGGCGAGGCCAATCAAAAAGAAGCCCGGAAAGACAGCGTCACCGGGCCGGTGAAGAAAGCACAGAATCGCAACCGCCCCCGCCATGGTGACCGCAAGCAGCAGCAGCCCGATCAAAGCGGTCCGCGGGATCAGGACAAGCAGCGCCCCAAGTATCTCCACCACACCCGTAAAGTAGCGGAACCAGTCGCCGGCGCCAATCTCGTGGAACAGCTTTACCCATTGACTGTCGGGGCCTGACGGGAACTTGTCCGTTCCGAACAGGACGTAGACCAACGCCACCCCGCCTCGCACCATCCAGTCGGTGAGCGCGCTTCGGGGTTCACGGTCGTAAACCAGTTTCAGTTCGCCCATCAGCCTCGACCAGGTCCTTCCGATCTGTGCGCGCGGTCAGGAACGGTTTCGATTCGATCTGCGCGCCCGGCGAAGATCGATCGCCTCCACATAAGCTTCGTCACTGAGCCACGCTCCATCCGGACGGAGATCGAGCGCGAAGATCTCGGCCGGGGGCACTTCCTCGAACTGGATCCGATTGCCGGGCGCGTTAGCAAATTCCGCGGTCCGCCGGCGCGCCCAGATTGCCAACGCCAAGATGACCGCAAACAGCGCCACGAAGCGCGACGTCTGGTCCATCGCCCAGAACTCCAGGCGCGATCCGCTGTCGGCCAGGAACAGGAAAAGAACCCCCGAGGCATAGAGCCGGACGTGCAGGTTCGCCTTGCCGGGTAAATAGGAGCACGCGAACGGGATTTTACGGAACCTGTAGAGCGCCCGCTCGACCACGAGGACGCTGAGAACGGCCAGCAGCGCCAGGTGCTCCAGCGCCGGACGCCGCGGCCAGATGGCGAAGTAGAGCAGCGCACAGCCGATCCACACCGGGGCGGCGGCAAGCATGAACAACGACCTTCGCACGGCGGAGAAATACGAAGCCGGCGGATGTACTGCCGTCACTCGGAATATCCAGCTCGCGGGCTGCGACGCGGGAAGCGAGAAGACGGCCCGCGCCCCGATGATCGCCATGAAGAGGACCACCACGCTGGCAGCGATGAAGGGCATATTGGCGTGGTTCCAGGAATCCTCGGCGTACCCGTACAGGTAGCTGCGGGCGTAGGCGAACGCGACGGCGAATCCTATCCCGATGTAGGCCGCAAAGAGCAGGCGATGCTCGCGGCTGCGCGCGAGCGTCCGCGCGGTGAAGAGCATGATGGCGTGTTCGAGCGGCTTCGGCACCAGAATCGCAGCCAGGGCGGTCGAGAGACGCGCCAGGGGCCGCAGGCGGTCCGAGGGCACGATGTCGGGCTCCTCGATCAGCCGGCGTAGGCTTCTTCTGTAGGCCATCCCCAGGGCGCCGGCGGCCACCAGCGCTGCCAGGCCGAGCGCCCAAAGCGCGCGCAGCGCCAGGGGCCCGAAGGCGGGGTGAGTGGCGCCGTTGAGTTCCTGAAAGACTCCCAGAAACCAGTACGAGGGGAGCGCCGCCAGCCAGCGTTGATTCCCGGTCGCGGTGAGCGCCCGGGGATAGGCGAGCGGCAGCTTGAGAAAATAGGCGCTGAGGATGCCGAAGAAGGAGACGAGCTGCAATGCCGAGGAAACGCGCAGAAACAGCCGATGCGTCAGCACCAGCGCCGCGAGGCCTTCGAGCCCAAGCAGCGCGCAGAAAGCGAAAAGCCCCGCCGCCACCATGGTCAGCCAATAAGCGGCGAGCGAACGCAGCAGATTGCCGCCCGGCGGAATCCACACCACGGGAAAGCTGATCCCGGTGAAGACATTGAGCGCGGCCACGCTCGCGCCCAGGATCGAAGCGATGGCGGCGATTCTTGCCATGCCCACGGTGCGCGTGTGCACGGGCAGCGGTCCGAGCACGAGCGCGTCCTGCCGCGCCGGCAGCACTGAATTCC
>JASHQD010000763.1 GCA_030037755.1 Terriglobia bacterium | reverse complement strand
GCGATGTTGGAATAGACCTTCTCCTCGGGCACGTCCAGCCGCTCGCGGACCGCGTCCGTGATCCGCTGGTTGGCCTGGTGTGGGATGAAGAGATCGACCTGATCGGCGCTAACCCCCGCCTTTTCGAGCACGCGCCGCGACACTTCCTCGAGGCTGCGTACTGCGACCTTAAAAAGCTCGTTACCGCGCATCTTGATATAGTGTCCGCCCTCGCGGACGGTCTCGCATGAGGCAGGGCGTGAGGCGCCGCCGGCCGGAATGAACAGATGATCGGCGAACGCGCCCTCGGTGTGCATCTCGGCAGCGAGAATGCCCGCCGGTTCGCGCGCTGGACCGAGGACGCCGGCCGCCGAGCCATCGCCGAAGATCACGCAGGTGGCGCGATCGGAGTAATCGAGATAACGCGATAGCAGTTCGGTGCCGACCACGAGGACGTGCCGTGCTTGTCCGGTGCGAATGAACTGATCCGCCACGGTCAGTCCAAACAGAAAGCCCGAACAGGCCGCGGCAAGATCGAACGCGCAGCACGCCGGCGCGCCCAGGCCGCGCTGGATGAAGGCGGCGGTGGAAGGCAGCGGCTGATCCGGCGAGATCGTGGAGCAGATGATGAGGTCGAGATCTTTTGCGTGGATTCCGGCCATCTCCAGAGCGCGACGGGACGCGTCAATGGAAAGCGTTGAGGTGGACTGGTTGGGGGCGGCCTGGCGCCGTTCCTTGATGCCCGTGCGTGAGGTGATCCACTCGTCGGAGGTATCCACCAACTTCTCCATGTCGGCGTTGGTGATTACCCGCTCGGGCAGCGACCGCCCTGTTCCCCAGATGGAGGACCGCGTCATTTAGACACCAACCGAAACTCGAAATTCGAAAATCGAAACTCGAGAAACGAAACCGCAAAGTCGACGTTCTTCAGGCCGCTACGGTCGTCCAGCAGCGAGTTTCGGTTTTCGAATTTCGAGTTTCGACCATCCTCAAGCCATCGACACCGTAGCCAGCTCGCCTTCAATCTTCTCATTGATTCCGCCTTCGACGAATTCCGCCGCCACCCGAATTGCATTCTTGATGGCATTGGCGTTCGATCCGCCGTGCGCGATCATGGTGACGCCTTTCACGCCGAGCAGCGGCGCGCCGCCGTACTCGGAATAGTCCAGGCGTTTCTTGAATCCTCGCAAGGCATTCCGCGCAAGCAGGTAGCCGGCCTTCGATGGAACCGAACTCCCGAAAGCCTCTTTTAGCAGGCTGGAAATGGCCTCCACCATACCTTCGCTGATCTTAAGCGCCACGTTGCCGATGAACCCGTCGCAGACGATGACGTCCACGCTGCCGTTGTAGAGATCACGGCCTTCAACGTTTCCGATGAAGTTCAAGCCGAGCTTGCGCAGCAGGGGCAGCGCCTCGCGAGTGAGATCGTTGCCCTTGTGGTCCTCGGACCCGATGGAGAGCAGCCCGACGCGCGGGCGGGAAACACCGAAGATCACGCGGTAATAGATCTCGCCCATCACCGCGAACTGCTCCAGGTGCTGCGGCTTCGAATCGACATTGGCGCCGACATCGAGAAGCGCTGTAGCGCGACCCTTGGAATTGGGGAAAACAGCCGCCAGCGCCGGGCGGTCGACGCCTTCGAGCGAGCCCAGCACGATCTTGACCGTGGTCATCACCGCCCCGGTATTCCCGGCGCTGACGATACCATCGGCGAGGCCGTCGCGCACCAGGCGCGCGGCGACGCGCATCGATGAGTCGCGCTTGCGGCGGAAGGCCTTCGCCGCATGATCGTCCATCGTCACCGCTTCACTGGCGTGAACGATTTCGATCGGCAGGTGGGCAGCGTCCAACTGGCTGAGTCGCTCCTTGAGCTCCGGCTCCGGACCGACCAGCACGACCCTGGCGAGTCCGGCGCGGGCTGCCTGCACCGCTCCCTCCACCTCAGCCTGAGGCGCCAAATCGGTGCCCATCGCATCCACAGCGATCCGCCACATAGCCTAAGCGCCCTGCGGCCTGGTCCCTCGATTGATCCTCCGCAACCAGACGCGATCGCGATCGGACCTATTCCGCTTGCTCAACCAGCACGGCTTCCCGCGATCGATAATAGCCGCAATGCGGGCACGCCCGGTGAGACAATTTCATTTCATGACAATGCGGACACTCGGAGAGCGCGGGCGACTGCAGATGGTCGTGGGCCCGGCGCCGGTTCCGGCGCGCCTTGGAATGCCTTCGTTTCGGATTGGGCATGATTCTCTTTCCTTTATTCTGAATTCCTTATTCTGAATTCTCGGTGCGCCTGTTCTGGAATCCCGGTGCGCCTTTCACTACTCCGCCTCCGGCTATAGCGCGCCTACGGCCGGTCTACTCCGGCTTGCGTTCCAAAAGTGAGGCGAACGGCGACTCGTGTGGCGCTTCCGGACAATGGCAAGCTTCCAAGTTGCGATTCACGCCGCAGGTGGGACACAGCCCGCGGCAGTCGGGGCTGCAAACCACCTGCATCGGCATGAAGAGATTGACCTGCTCCGTCACCACGTCGGCCACTTCGATGCCCGGGTCCTCGTAGAAGCCCACGCCGAGTTCGCCCGCGGGAAGCTCCAGCTCCTCGTTCCGGGCAATGGTCTCCATGGGCCTGTACGTGAGATCGAAGTCGCAGGCGACGGGAATCTCCACCGGTCCGAGACAACGGCTGCAGGTCGCCGCCACCCGCGTCTCGAGGTGGCCGCGAAACCGGATCTCCCCGCCCACCAGTTCCGCGACCCCGCGCACCTTCAGATCCCCTACCTGACGGAATTCTGATGTGTGGTAGTCAAGCGCTCCGGTGGGGTAAGTCTCGGAGATCGAAACCGGGTGGAGCTCTAACTGTTCCACGCTGATAAGCACGAACAGCCTCACACCCTCAAAGCGTTAGATTAGCGGTCTGGAGTGCTGATTGTCAAGGAAGTGAACACGGACCGGGCGCCGCCGGCAGGTGGCTTAGCCGGTCTAAGCTCTATACTCCCGGTGGGTTACAGCC
>JASHQD010000762.1 GCA_030037755.1 Terriglobia bacterium | reverse complement strand
GTCGGGATAGCCGAGCGGCTTCAACAGCACGGCATGGATCACGGTGAACATCGCCGTGTTGCCGCCAATCGCGAGCGACACCATCAGAATCGCAGTCACGGTGAATCCGGGATTCTTGCGCATCGTCCGCAGCGCGTAGCGGGCGTCCTGCCGGACGGTCTCTGATAGCTGAAGGTTGTCCATTTTGTATAAGTGGCTAGTGGTCAGTGGCTAGTGGCTAGACCCCATTTCTCGCTCGCGATGCGTTCTCGATTCCAATTCCAACCACTCACCACCAGCAACTAGCCACTTCGTCCCTTTCAGCCCCCTACAGGCCGATCAGGATTTCCGGCTCGCAGACTGGCGGAGCGGGCTGCGCGCGATTGCCAGACTCCGCTCGCGGAGCTTTTCCAATAGCTCGACTTTCTCGGAGAACGAAAGTGTACGGAGCCGCTCGCGCACGGCACGCTTGCTCTCCAGAACCCTCCGCATCCAATCGGTCATGGCTTGTCCCGCTCTGACGGCTCGGCGTCTCGAAGGAATCGAATTCCAAATTGCTCCCACCGCTCAACCAGCCCGTGCCGCCCGAGGATAGCGTCGAGCTTGGCCGGCTCAAGAACTCCGCTTTCGATGAATTGGAGCACGCGGGCGAAATCCTTTGCGCGTCCGGTCCTCAGAGCGATGGCGACCACGTGCTCGGGGCTTGGGACCCGCGTCGGAATTCCTTCCAGCGCGGTCTCGACTGCCTGCTGCAAGGCTTCTTCATCGAGAGCGTCGCGGGTAGGTGGAAACTGCACCGGCCATCCCTCGATAACGATGTTTTCCTTCTCAGCATTGTAGCCACGTGACGCGAGGTACTCATAGACCGGCGCCAGCGTGAGCAGCGAGCTGCCTGAAGCCTTCGGAAGCCCCACAAAGATATCGATATCCAGCGTGGCCGCGGGCTCGAGATAGAAGGTCGCGCCCACTGCGCCGCCGATGGCGTACTGGCCGATCACTCCTTCCGCTTGCATCCGATTGATAATTTCAAGAGTCGCTTTCACACTGGCCCCTGGCGGGAATGCCAGAAATTCAAAAAATGGAGATGTGGCGGTCACACGCCATGTTGTGTAGCTTTCATTAGACGTTGTTTCCGAGCTGGAAGATAGGCTCGACGCCGGAGGCATACGCCAGCAGCGTCCGGCTCTCGTCGTCGGTAATGGGTTGGAACGTCTGGGCCACGTCCATCGCGCGACGGAACCAGTCGGGATTGCCGGGCGGGATGGCCGCCGTGAGATACGGCCGCGAGAGCGTCCACCGCAACGCGAGCGGCGCTTCCTCGGGCAGCGCGCAAGGCTCGTACCAGCACTTGGGCGTGTGCCCGGATTGCGGCATGTTCGCCGGATACTTGCCTTTCGCCATGGCCTTGATGGCGAGATATCCCATGCCCTTCTGCCGCGCGTGCTCCAGGACCTGGGGACCGAAGTTGGCTTTGGAGAAGAGCACGAAATTTGTGGGAAAGAGGATGGTGTCGAAGTGGCCGCGATCCATGGCGCCGATCGCGGTTTCCACCGAGTGGCAGGAAAATCCGAGATAGCGCACCTTGCCCGCCTTCTTTGCGGCCTCGAAGGCCTCCATGGCGCCATTCGGACCGAAGATCTGGTCGAGTTCCTTCGTCTTGGTCAGGGCGTGGTGCTGGTACAGGTCGAAATGATCGGTCTTGAGATGCTTGAGCGAGGTGTCGAGATCGTTCGTCGCTCCGGCTTTGTCCCGGAAATTCGTTTTACAGGCCAGGAACACTCGATTGCGAAACGGCTGCAGCGCCGGCCCGAGCCGCTCCTCGGCGTCACCGTAATCGGGAGAGACGTCGAAGTAGTTGATGCCGCGATCGACCGCCTCCGCCACAATGTTGTTCGCGAACGACTGATCCACCGACATCACCACGATCCCGCCGAAGCCGAGGATCGAAAGATGCTCGCCGGTATGTCCTAGCGGACGCCTGGCAATCGGCTTGGCAAGCATCTTCCCTGGCCGTGCGGCCAGCAGTTCCTTTGAGGCAATGACTCCCGAAGCGGCAACCGCTCCCTTTTCCAGAGTCTTTCGCAGAAAATCGCGTCGATCCATGGCGTGCCTCCGTGAATCTGTCCTTGCTACCAGTCTTACGCCTTACGAACGGCCGTCGTCAACTCGTGCGCCCGGCATCCTTCACCTCGAACCGACAACCGCCAACCAGGGACCGCGTGCTAGAATCAAGTAAGCCGAAGTCGAAGGGCCGTTCTTCCCGAGGTTTCCACGATGCCGAGAGTTTACCTGGACAATAACGCCACCACGCCGGTCGCGCCGGAAGTTGCCGATGCAATGCTCGGATACCTGCGCGAGGACTTCGGCAACGCCTCGTCGGTCCACTGGTACGGCCAGCGGGCGCGCGACGCGGTGGAGCAGGCGCGCGAGGCAGTCGCGGGGCTGATCGGCGCTGACCCGAAGGAGATCATCTTCACGAGCGGCGGCACTGAGAGTGACAACATGTCCGTATTCGGCGTGGCCGGCGCCGCGCGGGCGGGGACATCTTCGGGTGCGAAACACGTGATCACCACCTCAATCGAGCATCCGGCGGTGCTCTACGCGGCCCGGGAACTTGAGAGCCGCGGGGTCGCCGTGACCTACGTCACGCCGGGATCGGGCGGCGTAATCGATGCGAACGACGTCGCGCGGGCGATCCGCGCCGAGACCGTGCTCATCACCGTCATGCTGGCCAACAACGAGGTTGGGACGCTGCAGCCGGTGGCGGAAATCGGACGCCTGGCGCGCGAGCGCGCGATCACGCTACACACGGACGCGGTGCAAGCTGTCGGGAAGGTGCCGGTAAAGGTGGACGCGCTGGGCGTCGATCTGCTCTCACTTTCGGCGCATAAGCTGTACGGTCCGAAGGGCGCGGGCGCGCTTTACGTGCGCAAAGGCACGCGCCTCGACCCGCTGATGCACGGCGGGCACCACGAGCGCGACCGGCGTCCGGGAACGGAGAACGTGCCGGGGATCGTCGGCCTGGGTAAGGCCGCGGAACTGGCCGCGCAGAGACTCGATGGGGACATGCAGCGCATCGCGTCGATGCGCGATCGCTTGCAGGCGGGAATATTGGAACGCATCGAAGGCGCGTCCGTTAACGGCGACGCGTCGCATCGCCAGCCGAATACGCTGAACGTGAGCTTTGAAGGCCTCAAGGGCGAATCGCTGGTGATGGCGCTCGATCTCGAGGGTGTGGCGTGCTCAACGGGCGCCGCGTGCTCGTCGGGATCGACCGAGCCTCCGCACGTGCTCACCGCCATGGGCCTCTCGAAGGACGCGGCGCGCGGCAGCCTGCGATTGAGTCTCGGACGCTACAACTCCGAGGCTGACATCGACACCTCGCTCAAAGCGATCACGCGCGTCGTCGCGCGGCTGCGAGCTCTCTCGCCCCACTATGCGACCGCTGGTGCCCAGTGACAGCCGCCGGCGTCGAGCTGGAGGTAATCGCCTGCTCGCTCGAGGACGCGCTGGCTGCCGAAGAAGGCGGTGCCTCGCGCATCGAGCTGACGGTTCGACTGGGTCAGGACGGATTGACGCCGCCGCTGGAACTCGCGCGCGCCGTAGCCAGCCGCGTCCAGATTCCGGTGCGCGCGATGCTGCGTGATCGCGCGGATTTCGACGTCGGTAGTCTCGATGACCTTGCGCGACTGCAGCAGCAAGCCGCGGATCTTGCCGCGCTGGGCGTCGAAGGTCTGGTGACGGGTTTCGTCAGCGGCAACGCGCTCGATTTCGAGGCGCTGGACGCGATCCTGAGCTCGGTCCCGGGCGTTCGCTTTACGATCCACCGCGCTATCGAGCGCACGCGGGATCAGGCAGCGACGGTGCGCCAACTGCGCCGCTTCGCGAATGTGGATCGGGTGTTGGTCAGTGGCGGCGCCGGTAAGATTGAAGATCGTGTATCCCGTCTCGCGGAGTACCAAGAGGCATTCGGCTCCAGCCGGAAGGTCGCCGTGGGCGGCGGGCTCACGCTCGACATGCTGCCCAGGCTCCGCGAGGAGTCCGGCCTGACCGTGTTTCATCTCGGGCGCTCCGTGCGCACGCCGGAAAACGCCGAAGGCCAGGTCGACGCGGCGAAGGTGAGAAGGGCATGCGAGTTGTTGGGAATGAGTGGAAGGTCGTTTTGAGATCGGCCGGGATTATAGCGCGTAGTGGCTGGCGCGCTTGCCGGTGAGCAGGTGAAGATACGTCCCGATCTGCGCGCGATGATGGGTGTTGTGTTCGTTGATGCCGAAGAGCATCACCGCGACCTTGGTGTGGACACCGAAAGCGTCGTTGCTGCGCTCTTCCTCCCAGCGTTCGATCGGAAAAGCCTCGGCGGCGGCCATCGTCTCCTGATGGATCTGCTCCAGGAGCGCGAGCTCGTCGGCTAGCGATGTAATCTCACCGAGTAGCTTGAATAACCCGAGCGGAACGCGCCTCTCGTAATAGTCCCACGCGTTCTCGATCGCCACGCGCCGGACGCCTGCCTCCGACATGCCGACGTGGCGCACGATCTGGCCGAGCGAAAGCATGCCTTCGGCCGGACGCCAGCCGATCTGGTCCGGCGGAATCGCCTGGAAGACCTTCAGCGAGTTCTTGTACGTCGCCTGCTTCTGCTTGAGGAAGAATTCCTTCAGGTCCAAGTTCCCCACCCCGTTCGCACGCTGTAGCGGCGCTCTATGAGCGTCGAAAGAAGAACCGGCGGTCACAGACCGCCGCTACAGCCGGGATCGCTAATTGAGCTTGGCAAGCTCCGCCAGCACTTCATCAATATCCGGCACCTGCCCGATTTCGTACACCTTGAACCAAGCGAGCTTCCCGCTTTTGTCCACGATAAAGATCGCGCGATCGTTCCAGAAGGGAAGCTGGTGGCGCGTGGGGGGATAGACACCGTAGGCCTTGGCCACCTCACCGTAAGGCCAGCGGTCGGTAGCCAGCGAAAACGTCAGCCCGCCGAGAGATTTCTGAAATGCCTTGTGGCTGAAGACGGTGTCGGTGCTAAAGCCGACCACTTCAGCGTTGGCGGCTTTGAATTTGGCGATATCATCCTGGATCAGTTGCAGCTCGCTGGTACACACCGGCGTAAAGTCGCCGGGATAGAACACCAGCACCACGTTCTTGCCCTTGTGCGCCGCCAGGTGAAACTCGCCTTGAGCCTCGCCGGTCATATCGCCGACCTTGAAGTCCGGCGCCGGATCTCCTACGTTCAACGCCATTGGAATTCCTCCTGGATAGATGTCGTCCGAGTTGCGCTCAAAACGTTACGGATCGGCCCACGCGGAAAACTCAAATGAAAGCGGAGACGCCGCACGTTCGGCTATGAATGCGTCGGCGCTCCGCGATCGGCCCGATGCCCGCCGAACGCGTGAACGGTTCGTGTTCCCGCCACGACTTCGCCGCTATGCGGAACGCCGCGCGGAATGAAGTACTCCTGCCCCGCCCGCAGATCAATCCGCGCTCCATCTATGATCAGCGTGTAACGGCCCTGGACAACCAGCATGTACTCGTCGTAGTCGTGAACGTGCGCTGCCGACGCCGCCGTTTCGCGGCAGGTCCAGAACGCCATCTGGCTGCCGTCGACTCCATCAAACACGTAGCCCTCGACTCCAGGAGTCGCCTGATTCGACGTCGCAACCCTGTTTGCCGGATGCTTCATGAAGTCCGGGAAGTCGTCCATAACACATTGCTCCGCTGCGGAAATCCGGACCGTTGAAGCCTTGCGATGCGGGCGGCGATCCCTCGTCGCAGCCGCAGTCTCAGTACTTGGGCACGCTGGGATCGACCTGGTCCGACCACGCCAGGATGCCGCCCTTGAGGTTATGAATGCGCGAGAAGCCCGCCTTGCGCAGGAATTCGACGGCGCGGGCGCTACGCGCGCCTGACCGGCAGTGGACCACGATCTCCTGCGCCGAGTCCAGTTCGTTCATGCGCGCGGGAACGTCGCCGAGCGGAATCAGGACCGAGCCGGGAATGCGGCAGATGTCGTACTCGTGCGGCTCGCGCACATCCACCAGGCGGAAGTCGCGTCCTTCGTCCATCATCTGCTTAAGCTCGACCGGCGTAATTTCGGGAACCTCTGCCACGGTTGTCACCTCCTGGCCGCGAATGCCACAGAATTCATCATAGTCGATCAGGTGATCGATTGTGGGATGAAGTCCGCAGGCCGGGCAATCCGGGTTCTTGCGCAGCTTGAGCTCGCGAAATTTCAAGCTCATCGCGTCAAACAGCAGCAGGCGCCCGATCAGCGGCTCGCCTTTGCCGATGATCAACTTGATGCTCTCGAGCGCCTGAATCGCGCCCACGATTCCCGGCAGCACGCCCAGAACCCCGCCTTCGGCGCAACTCGGAACCAGGCCTGGCGGAGGGGGTTCGGGATAAAGGCACCGGTAGCACGGCCCCTCGCGCGTGGCAAAGACCGAGGCCTGGCCCTCGAACCGGAAGATGCTGCCGTAGACGTTCGGCTTGCCACTGAGCACGCAGGCATCGTTCACGAGATACCGTGTGGCGAAGTTATCGGTGCCGTCGGCCACGATGTCGTAATCCGCGAAGATTTCCAGGGCGTTCGCGGACGTGAGGCGCGTGTCATGCCGCACCAGTTCCACGTTGGGATTGATTTCTTCAATGGTCGCCGCAGCCGAGTCGAGCTTGGATCGACCCACGTCAGATGTGCCGTGCAGAATCTGGCGCTGGAGATTGGTGAAATCGACCACATCAAAATCGACCATGCCCAGCTTACCGACGCCCGCCGCCGCGAGATAGAGAGCCAAGGGCGACCCGAGGCCACCGGCGCCGATGCACAGCACGCGCGCCTGCTTCAGCTTGAGCTGACCCTCCATGCCGACTTCGGGCATGATCAGGTGGCGGCTGTACCGCAAGACCTCGTCTTTGCTGAGTGTGGCGTTGTCGATGACGGCTGCTTCCGGCATAAACATACTCCTTCGAATCGTGGAAAGGTTGATGGCCGGCAATTCGGACTCGATCACCAGCCGGACGGCTCTGATGTGGCGGGAGGGCCCGGGAAGCGTCCCCGGGCTAGCTACAGATGCAGCGCAGATTCGAGTCTTGGGCGAAGCTCAATGAGGACGCTCCACCGGCGATGGAGGGAACGATGCTCAATACGTCGTTCTCTTTGAGGGGCGTCTGTTCCTTGCTGAGGTACCGGATGTCTTCGTCGTTGAGGTAAACGTTCACAAAGCTCCGAATCTTGCCCTCGTCGGTGTAGAGATGCCGGCGCAGGTCGGAGTATCGCGTGGTCAGGCCCGTAAGGGCCTCACCTACAGTGCCCGCCTCCAGTTGAATCGACTCCTGTTTGCCTGTGTACTGCCGGAGCGGGGTCGGAATAATCACCTTCACTGCCATTTCTTCTCCTCGTTCAATAGGACTGCGCCGCCGCGGCGCCTGCTTCCTCGACCTCAAGCTGCTCCAGCAGGAACGCCGACCGGTCTTCGGAAAGCACCCACGATCGGCTGTCGCGCGGAGTTCCCTTCTCTACAGAAACTATAACGTAAGAATACCATGGCCAGGCGTGTTCGCGATCGTACTCCGACGGGCGGGCCGGATGATCCGGATGCGAGTGGTAGTAGCCGAGCACCGCCAGGCCGCGCGCCCGCGCGCCTTTCTCCACGCGGAGCTGCTCATGCGGATCGATCAGGTATCGATTCCGCTCCGATTCCCGCCCCGGATCCTCGAGCGGGATGAACTCCTGCGCTCGCGCGCCATCGTGGCGTAGATTCGCAAGGGGCACGACTTCGGTTACGCGCTTAATCTCGTCCTCATCTCTGCCGATCATCACTCCACAGCATTCCGCAGGATACTCGCGCGCGGCGTGCCGATGGATGGCGTCGAGATGTTCGGTGTTGAGTCTCAGCATCGAAAGTAAACGCATCTCCGTTAACGATTTCTATGCACTCTGGCCCGAGAGTCTCCAACACAGAGGCCAGGGAGAGGTCCATCCTGGGGAGAACATGCCCGAGACGAGCTACGCCTTCAGCGGCGACTCGATCTGCGCCCAGATCAGCGTATCTGGAATGAACGCCGGCTTATCCACAATGCAGACGTCCAGCGCCTGGTCGGCGGCGATGTA
>JASHQD010000761.1 GCA_030037755.1 Terriglobia bacterium | reverse complement strand
GCCGCTGGCAGAGCAACGAGAACAAGACCCATCAGGCGGGACTTGACAAGTCCCACCTGTCAACTGTTGACTGTGAACTGTCGACTGACTGTCGACTGTCAATTCTCGACTTCTCGACTCTGGACTGCCAACTCATCTGGGGGACGAATGCCCAAGCTCCGTCGAGCGTTGAAAGTCACGCGTTGGATTCTGCTGCTTCTCCCGCCGCTCGCTCTGGTCTTCTTCCTCGCAGTCGTGCCGTGGCTCGTCGCGACCGTCACGACCACCAACCGGTTTCATTTCCCTGATAAGAACGACGGCAAAACGCCGCGCGATTTCGGAATGTCGTACGAAGAGGTGGAGTTCGTCTCCACGGACGGGTTACACCTGAAGGGCTGGTGGATGCCGGCGGGCCCTGAGAATCCGCCACCGGGCCAGAGCGCAGCAAGCGCGGCGGCGGGCACGATCATCTATTGTCACGGGCAGAATCGCACGCGGATCGAAATGCTGCCCATGGCGCAGCTCGGACACAGCCTTGGGTACAACGGCCTGGCTTTCGACTTCCGTCATCAGGGTGCGAGCGAGGGCAAAGTCTCGAGCGTCGGATACTGGGAGCGGCGCGACGTGGACGGCGCCGTGCGCTACGCCCTCGACGACCGGCACGCCGCGCGCCCGCTGGCGCTCTGGGGCGTGTCGCTCGGCGCGGCCGCGGCGCTGATGTCGGCTGCGGAAACTCCTGACGTGGCCGCGGTCATCTCCGACAGCACTTTCCTGTCGTTCGAAGACACCGCGCGGCACCACTGGGGATTGTTCTTCCGCACTTGGCCAAGCTTTCCGATGTTCAATGAGACGATGGCGCTGATCAGGTGGAAGGCCCACTTCAACGCATCGGATTTCGATCTTCGTACCGCGGTTGCGCGAATCAATCCTCGGCCGGTTCTGTTTATCGGCGTTGAGGGCGATCCACGCATGCCGCCCGCCATCGCGCGCACGCTTGATGGTTTGTCTTCAAGCCCGGACAAGATGCTGCTGATCGTGCCCGGGACGCGTCACGGAGAAGGATTCACCTCGGGCCATGATCAGTACGTCCAGGCCGTAACACAATTCCTGGCGAAAGTGAAGGCAGGCACGGGCCAGTAACGCCGGTGCACGCTCACGCCCTCGCCTACTCCGTCCTCTCCCTCTCGATCACACGCCGGTACAGGTCCTCGTACATCGGGATGATCTTCGTGCTGCAGAATTTGTCGCCGGCGCGGCGCCGCGCGGCTTTGCCCATTTCCTTTAGCCGGCCCGGCTCGGTGAGGATCCGCAGGCAGCGCCCGGCCATGGTGTCCACATCACCTACTTCCGCAAGATAGCCCTCAATTCCGTCGCGGATCACTTCCGGCAGCCCGCCAACATTCGAGCAAACCGCGGGCACGCCGCAAGCCATGGCTTCGAGCGCGGCCAGGCCGAACGATTCCAACTCGCTCGGCAGCAGCATCACGTCCGCGCAATTCAGCAGCCTGTGCACCTGGCTTTGTTTTCCGAGAAAGATCGCGTCATTGGTCAGGCCCTTCTCGCGCACCAGCCACTCGGCGCGCGCGCGATCCGGACCGTCGCCGATCATCAGCAGCTTGCAGGGCAGCTCACGGCGGACGCGCTCAAAGATCTCCACAACGTCCCAAACCCGCTTCACGGGCCGGAAATTCGAGAGGTGCGCCAGCACCTTTTCACCATCCGGAGCAAACTGGCTGCGGCGGCAAGCGCCGTCGGCCGGCATGAACACGTCGCAGTTGACGAAGTTCGGGATCACTTCCACCGGGCGCTGGATCCCGAACTCCTGCACCGTTACACGCTGCAAGTACTCGGAGATGGCGGTGACGCCGTCGCTCTGCTCGATTGAGAAGCGGGTGATGGGCAGGTAGGAACGGTCGCTGCCCACCAGCGTGATATCGGTTCCGTGCAGAGTGGTGACGAAGGGCAGGCGGCGCGGCTCGAACATGGCCCGCGCCAGGTACGCGCTGACCGAGTGCGGAATCGCGTAGTGAACGTGCAGCAGGTCGAGTCGCTCGCTCGTAGCCACCTCGTACATCTTGCTGGCCAGCGAAAGCGTGTACGGCGGATGATCGAAGAGCGGGTAATTCACCACTTCGACTTCGTGGAACCGGATGCGCTCCGTGGCTTCGGTGATCCGCACCGGCATGGCGTAGCTGATGAAGTGCACGTCGTGCCCGCGCGAGGCCAGTTCCAGACCGAGCTCGGTCGCCACCACGCCGCTGCCGCCGTACGTCGGATAACAGGTTATGCCGATCTTCATGGGGCGCTCATGGAGGTTGGAAGCTGTAGACTACTCAGCTTGGCTACTATCCTGCGGGCGGTTTTACGATGGGGGCGGAGGCGCGCTCTTCTCCGCTGCCGGGGCGGGGGCCGGCGGGGGCTTGGGAGGCCCAAGCACGACGATTTCCTTGATCGAGGGCCCGTTGTCTTTCTCTTCGTAGTAGATCAGCACATTCCAGCCCTGCTTCACGTTGTCGAGCGTCGCGTATTTGCCATCCGCCATCGACACGTGGACATTCTTTTTGAAGGGGAAATACTCGTCGGAGCCATCGCGCGCGCCCGTCACTTCGAGCACCGAGCCTTTGAGATCAAGGGTTTTGACGGAACCCGTAAACGCCTGGACGCCGGGTCCGGTCGGCGAGAGCTTATCGATCACGGGGACTTTTTTCTTGTGCTGGTCGGTTGTCTGCGCGCCGGCGGTGATGCCGCCCAGCAAAAAGCCAGCCACGACGAGCGCCAGCAGGCCGTGGTTGGGACGCAGAATCCTGTGGCCTTCGAAGGCATTACCTTTGACGGTGTGGTCTTGAGCTTGATTCATGACTCGTCTCGATGGTAAGTTACACAAGATACGGTGTCAAGCGCGGATCGGAGCGCGGGCGTCCTTGCCCGCCCTCGGAGGTCGTGATCGGCCCGGCAGAGCATGCGGGCACGGATGCCCGCGCTCCGACCGCAACGAGGTAAATGATAATCCCATTTATGCGCAAGACCATCTCAAGAACCGCACTACTTCTGACCGCCGCCCTGGCGGCGCTCCTCACGGCCGCGACTTTCCTGGCCGCGCAGGACGCGCCGGCGACAACCACCTCGCAGTCCGATACCGGCTCGTCGTCCGATGCCGCCCAGAAGCAGATCATGACGGCCCTTCAGGGCGCCGGCAAGCAGTTCAAATTCTCCGTTCTGCCGGCGCCGAACGCCTCCTACACGGTGCAAGGCGGTGACTGGATCAACGTCAATTTCACCATCGCCACGACGTTCAGCGAGAGCGTCCCGGTGCGGCCGGACGGCTACGTTGCGCTGGTGGGCGCGCCTGAAGTCTACGTGATGGGCAAGACGATGGCCGAAGTGACCGATGAAGTCACCAAAGCCTACGCCGGCATCCTGTCTGAAAAGCCGCTCCTTACGATTGCGGTTCGGAATTTCCAGAACCCGTACTTTGTGGTCAGCGGGCAGGTCGCGCGTCCGGGCAAGTACTTCCTGCACGGCGCGACCACCTTGGCGCAATCGATCGACATCGCCGGCGGATTCGTCGGCGCCACCGCCAAGGACTCTGAAGCCCTGCTCCTCCGGCGTACGTCGCGTGACTTTGTGCAAGTCCGTAAAGTCGATCTGAAGTGGATCGACAAAGGAGAGTTGTACAACGACATCAATCTGGAGAACGGCGACATGGTTTTTATCCCCAAGAATCGCCTCTCCAAAGTCCAGCCGTTCATCAGCTACTTCCTGGTCTACAGCGTCCTGAACATCCAGGTCGTCGGCGGTAACACGGGTCTGGTCGGACACTGATCGGATTGAGCCATTGGGTCATTGGGTCAATGACTCAATGGCTCAATCACTCAATGTCCGAATGACTCTGAATCCTCGTTGCATTCCCCCGCGCCAAGCGATAGACTTCCCCAACTGGTCCACATCCGCACGCAAGTAACAACGCGGCACTACCAAGGAGGACTCATGCAGCAGGATCGTCACAGCATTCGCTCGTTCGCCCGGGCGGCACGGCTGCTCCTGACCACGGCGCTCGCCCTGACGTGTCTGTCGGCAGCAGCAGCAGCGCAGAACACACAAATTGCCGCCACGCCGCCCATGGGCTGGAACAGTTGGAACCATTTCGCCTGCAAGGTCAGCGACGCGGTGGTGCGCGCCGCCGCTGACGAGATCGCCTCAAACGGCATGAAGCAGGCCGGATACATTTATGTGAACATCGACGATTGCTGGCAAGGGAAACGCGACGCCCAGGGCATGATCCAGGCCAACGCCAAGTTTCCGGACATGAAAGCGCTCGGCGATTACATCCACTCGAAGGGCCTCAAGTTCGGTATCTACTCGTCGCCCGGTCCGAAGACCTGCGCCAATTATGAAGGCAGCTACCAGCACGAGACCCAGGACGCGCAACAATACGCCAACTGGGGCGTCGATTACCTCAAGTACGACTGGTGCAGCGCCGCGCATGTTTACAAGCCCGAGCAGATTACCGAGGTGTACAAGAAGATGCACGACGCGCTCGCCGCCACCGGCCGGCCGATCGTCTTCAGCCTCTGCGAGTACGGCTTCAAATCCGTCTGGCACTGGGGCGCGTCGATCGGCGGCAATTCGTGGCGCACGACGGACGACATCAGCGACAACTGGAACAGCATGTCGGCCATTGGTTTCGCGCAGAATGGACTCGAGAAATTCGCCGGACCGGGCCATTGGAACGACCCTGACATGCTGGAGGTCGGCAACGGCAAAATGAACCACAACGAATACCTCACTCACATGACGCTCTGGTGCCTGCTTTCGGCGCCGCTGCTCGCCGGAAACGATCTTTCCAAGATGACTCCGGAGACGCTGGCAACCCTGACGAATCCGGAAATCATCGCGCTCGACCAGGATACCAGGGGCGCCCAGGCGCATCGCATCTCGGAGGAAGGACCCTACGAAGTCTGGACCAAGCCCCTCGCCGATGGGTCCGCTGCCGTCGGACTGTTCAATCGCGGCGAGGACACGGAAAAAATATCGGTCCAACTGAAGGATATCGGGATGCTCGGCTCGGTCACCGTCCGCGATCTCTGGGCCAAGAAAGACCTGGGCAAATTCAACGGTACTTTCTCCGCCGACGTTCCAAGCCACGGAGTGGTGGCGGTCAGAATCCATCCGTGAGCGTGCCCCGCCAATTTCAAGCAAAGAAGCGGGTCTGCTGGGCTGACTTGCGTGCGAGATTGAATTTGTGGGTTTAGACCGGGCGACTTGAGATACTCGGGACGGAGACAAATCGTGAAACTCAAGGTAGTAGTCCGCGAAGCCGAGGAAGGCGGCTACTGGGCTGAGGTTCCGGCGATCCCCGGCTGCGCGACTCAAGGCGACACGCTCGAAGAGTTGATGCAGAACGTCCAGGGAGGCGGTTGAAGGTTGCCTGGGTAAACGGGAGCATGTTCCTCGGAGCTGCGCTCAGACACCAAGGCCGCCTCTGCAGAGACGGTCTGTAGGCCGGGCTCTCCTGAAAAGAGCACAGGCTGACCGTATCACCACTCCAGCCAAGAGAAACCAGAAGAGAACAGCCTGGACGATCAGGTACGAGGACAGCCTCATCGTGCCGTGGTTCAGAGAGTCGTCGAAAAGGCGGTACTCAGCAACGGTCCACAAGACCAAAAGCACGCTGCCCGCTAGAAACGCGGACAGACCATCCCGATTAAGACTCTTGCCTGACCAGCCCAGTGCCCACTGAGTTGTTGCCACCGCAAATGCAAATACCCAGCACGTCGCTGGCACGGCCATCAGGATCGCGCAGAGCCCCAGTGGCAAGCACGCCGAGAGGACTATAAGCCAAAGATCGGCAAGCCGGGGAGCAAAAGCTTTGATTCCCGCCATTAGAAGCACGATGGAGGCAGCGAGTGCGACTGGCTCCAGCCAAGATGACGGAGCACCGTTGATGGCCAGCATCATGGATAAAACCGCCGCGTACCCCATGAAGATTGCGGTCATCGCGTAAAGCGTTCCAGTCAAGAGTCTCACCGAGATCGCGCCGTCCAGCATCGCCGTCGTTTGAAAGAACGTGAAGTCAACACCGGATTGCCCTGCTACTGCCTGCTTTCCACTTCCTACTGCCTACTCCCGATTCCCTATTCCCGCGCTGTCGCAGACGAACGTAATCTCGGCATCCATGATTATCGTGAAATACCTGCGGTCGCTCTCCGCGATTATCCTATCCCGCTTTTGGACAGGCGCGAAAAGGCTAGTTCGGCCGATTTGCTCCTTATGAGCTAAGCACCTTTTTAATCAATCGCTTGGAAGCTTCGGGGGCTAGACGCTGGATTTCGTGAGGCCTCGTCGACTAGCCCTCTTCGTTTTCCACAGGATAAGTTATTGATAATAAAGGTGAAATATTCCGGGAGTATTACTTTGACGTACCAAATACCTGTGGAAATCTCAAAATAGTGCTTGACACGGGCTTGGTACGTCTTGTATACTTTTAAGCGTGGAGGGAATCATGGACGTTCAAAAACTTACGCTTGCCACGGTAACGGAATTCAACGAGCAGGACGCGCTGGAATACTTCGAGACGATCCGCTGGCCCAATGGTCCGGTCTGCGTTCACTGCGAAGGAACGAACGTAATCCGGCTGAACGGCAAGTCAACC
>JASHQD010000760.1 GCA_030037755.1 Terriglobia bacterium | reverse complement strand
CCGCGGCCCTGTCTAAACGCGGGCAGAAAGCGGTGGGTGTGGGCTACATTCAAAAATCTGCGGCGACCGGCGTGACAGGACTGGGGGCTCCTACTCCCCGTAGTTTCGGAGCCCCAGCCTCCCCCAGCGGCAAACCTGAAAAGGCCGGGGAGGGCCGGGTCGGGCACACTCCCCGTAAGCCACGTCTTTGGGAAGCCGCGTTGGAACGCGGTCTTGTACCGCGTAGCATACAGGATTATTTACCGAATGTCAAATCGAATCGTCCGGTGATGCTTTGGCAAGACTGCGAGCCAACTTCAGCAGCAATTCTCGCTCTGCGGGTTTCATCTTCCGCAGGTAGCCAGCAATCATCTCCGCGATTGGGTTACTGGCTTTCGATGGCTCGCCGTCGCGGAACAACTCATGTACCGGGACTCCGAGCGCCGTAGCAAATCGCTCGATACTCTCCAGGTTTGGAACGGTGTGCCCGCGTTCGATGCGGGAGATATACGCCCTCATCATCCCGCTAGCCCGTTCGATGTCGCCTTGAGAAAGCCCGCACTTCTCACGCAACTCACGGATTCGCGCGCCGATGCTTATCATACCGTCCGGCGTGAAAACACCGAGATTGTATCCCACTTGGCGAGGTCAAAAGGCAGAAACCGCGGGAGAGAGCGGAACCGAGGGCCCTTTCCCGATTCGGGGTCATTTTCGACGGCCCTTGTTGCTACGCTCCAACGCCAGCTGACCGAATGGGCGAAAACGTTGTACCGTTGTCGAGAGCACTTGCATTGTCTCGTTGAGGATGGTATCTGGAAATGCACATGAGTCGTCGGACGGCGCTGGCCTCATTCTTGATGCCCGCCTTGGCTGTCAAACTCCACGAACAGTCCGCCTCGAGCTTCGACGACCTGCGTCAGCTTATGCAGGATTAAGGAGAAGATGCCCGGACTTTCAATCGCAGTAGCCACCAGGGCGGGCGTTGTGTTCTCAGAGGGCTTCGGGACGGCCGATCTCGAGAATCGTGTGGCCGCTACCTCTCAGTCTGTCTATAGGCTGTGCTCAATCTCAAAGGCATTAACGGCTGTGGCTGCTCTGCAGCTCGCGGAAACCCAAAAACTCGCTCTCGATGCATCCGTCGCCAAGTATTTGCCGGAGGCGCCAGAGACATGGCGGTCGATAACGCCGCGACAGCTGCTTTCTCATACGAGCGGCATCCGGCATTACAGGAATGACGCGGAGGAATTTCAAACCAAGCATTACCAGAATCTCGCGGAGGCATTGGAGTTGTTTCGGGATGACTACCTTCTGTTTAAGCCTGGAACGAGCGTCCAGTACTCAACGTTTGGCTATACCCTCCTTGGCATTGTAATTGAACGCGCCTCCGGAGAACCCTTCCGAGACTACATGCGCACCCACGTGTTCGCTCCAGCGGGAATGAATCACAGTCGCGAGGACGACATCTGGGCAGTGGTTCCCAATCGGGTCAGAGGATATCGAAACGGCGAGAATGGAGACCCCTTGAACTGCCACCTCGAAGATCCAAGCTACAAGGTTCCGGGTGGGGGCATGATCGGCACTGCCGAAGACTTGGTCCGCTTTGCCTTGGCCGTTCGCAACGGTGTGCTTTTGCGAGAGGGGACCGTCCGCGAATTGTTTACCCGGTACAACGGACCGAACGGACTGTCGCTTGACCTCGGGTGGGACGTAGAAGAGTTCCAGGGCCTGAGGATTGTGGGACACACGGGCGGGGGAGAAGGGTTCATCACTGACTTTCGGATGTTTCCTGGCTCCGGTGTGGCAGGCGCTGCTCTCGCTAACAACGAGGACAGCCGCCTTCCTCCCATATTCCTCAAACGGTTGCTAGTGTCGTGTCACAAAGATTCGTTGCATATGTCCCCGGCCGCGGTCGTCATTCCCGAGCGAAGCGAGGAATCTGCTTGTCCTTGGAAATCGAATGAACAAAAGCAGATTCCTCGGGCCGAAAAAAGCGCCCGGCCCTCGGAATGACAGTGGGCGAGCGCCGGTATTATTCAACGAACTTCTGTAACACGACACTAGCGGGCTTTGTGGAGAAGAGCTAACTGAAGTGACGTGGATTGGCGCCCGTGGCGTCCCCACTCCCGGCAGAAAGCTTTTGCCGGTTATCCCGGCCGGCTGCTTTGCCGTTGATTTCAGCTTAAGTAAGTTTCGTGACTCCCTGTTTCTCGAACGTGCATCAAAAACGGGAGGTCAAACGCCGAGAGGGAATATGAGACGACACCCCAGCACCAAACTCAGCGATGCCTTCAACAGGAGGTGGCTCAGCTATGTCGCAGTGGGCGCAGCGGGAATAAGCGTTCTGGGTCCGGCATCGGTGGCTCGGGCCGGCATCATCTACACGTCCGGACCTGGCCTGATCACCGGCTTTGAATCTATCTCGATAGCCAGCAATGGCATGAATAATCTGACTTTCGTCAACCTTCGCTTCTTCTCGGGAGGATTCGGCTCTGGAGGGAACGCGTCGGTGGGTGCATATCCTGGCAACGGAGTGGAGATCGGTCCGCTCAACGAAGGGGCAGTGATCGGTCCCGGCGGTAAATTCGGCAACGGAGGCACCCTGGCTTTCGGCTTCAAGGTGTACGGCAGCCCGGGCATCGAATCGGGGCCTTGGGTTAGTGTCTCAGATAAATTCCTGGGACTCCAGCTGACCATCAACGGCCACACCGACTACGGTTGGGCGGAACTGAGCGTAACCGAGAACGGGGTCGTTCCCTTTCTCTATGTCGACGAATATGCGTACAACACCGTGCCCGGGCAGGCGATAGCCGCCGGCGGAGGAGCGATAACCCCGGAGCCCGGCACCTTAGGATTGCTGGCCCTTGGAGCAGCTGGGCTTGCCCTGTGGAGGGGTCGGAAAGTACGTCTCGTCCGGCAGGGGGCTTAGCTTCCACTGCACACGGCGACACAAAGGCGATGGCGCCCTTCCTCAGCCGCAGGGCTTGCCGAACGTCGTCGGGCAGCGGCGTCCCGTGATCGCCTCGTACCAGTCGCTCAGGGGGCGTTTCCTGGGCCGCCCCGAGGGATTGCCACTCTTGCCCGGTCCACCGCTCGCCGCCTCTTTGTCTGCACGCATTTGAAAACGTAGAAATCTGAACAGAAGCCGGGAGGAGAGCTAGGGACGAACCCCGAGCGCCTTTAGAGTTGGCGGATCGAGTTGGCCAGACGAGCTCAAACCATGGCCCTCTTGGAATTTCTTGACTGCACGAGCCAGGTCTGCACCAGGGATGCAGTCTTGGATAAAGTCGGATCCCAGCTTGTTGAGCGCAACCTCCGCATCGCATGCAATGCGTCCTGAGTGGCCCGCGGGCTTCTCCGATCCGGCATTCTTAAGGGCTGCGATGGTCTCGCTATCGCTAGCATCAGCATAGTCAATCGCGAGTCGCCCTTCGCGGTCCCGGGCGTTCACGTCGGCGTGCGCGGCGATCAGATCGCGAACAGCATCCGGCCAGCGGTGCATGACGGCCATCATCAGCGGCGTGCGCCCGTCGATGTCGGTCACTGTAACGTCGGCGCCATGCGTTAGCAGATCGTGCACCATCTTCTCGGCGGCGGCCAACTCGTATTCGATGTATCCCCGGGGCATCTGACGCTCGGGGGCGAGTTGCGCGCGGCGACGCGAGATGAAGCAGCCGGCCGCCAAGAGCAGCGGCGTGCGTCCTGTGGTCATGAATCCCTGGTTGATCGCCTCGCTGCGCACGTTGACCAGCGCGCCGCGTTCGAGGAGTAAATCCAGTATTTGTGCGCGACATTCCAGTGCTGCGTGCATGATCGGTGTCCAGCCTGCTTGGTCTCGCTCGTTCACATCGCCACCGGCGTCGAGCGCCTGACGGACGGCATTGACCCCGTCCTGCTCGTGGCCGACCGCGTGTCCTTTGTGCACGGCGTCGCACACGGGCGATTTCGACTGCGCCAGCAAACTCACGGATAGCAGGAACACCCAACTGGTCCGGCCCCAACGAAAAATGGCCATGGTCATCTCGGTCCCCAAGACATTCGACACCGCACAGGAACCGAAAGTCGCTTGTTTTTCAATGCTCGCGATGTCCATCGAGGTTAGGAACATTGCAGACCAAGGTCGACTGTTGTGAAAATCCCCTTTTCACCACGTTTCTGGCCAGCGGGCCAATGGCATTTTCCAGAATAAGTCCTCCCTGGTTGGCCAGTGTTTACCTAGCCGTGCACAAAGGACACGCGGTCGGCCACGAGCAGGACGGGGTCAATGCCGTCCGTCAGGCGCTCG
>JASHQD010000759.1 GCA_030037755.1 Terriglobia bacterium | reverse complement strand
CAGACCTTCTCGCGCGATTTACGACTTCTCGTGTTCTCGACCCAAGGTCTGCGCTTGCCCGCGTATCATAGATGCGCCAGCATGGCCCACACTCAGTTCGAATTCGGAGCCTGGGGTGCCGCTGGCACCGTGTCCAGAAAAACGAACTGGTCGCGCTGCTCGGCCGGCTCCGCGTGCGGCGTGAAGCTGAGGTGCATCACGGGATAATCGGCGGCGGCCGTGTAAGCCGGCCAATCCGGCAGGCCGGGCCCGTTGGGATTGCCGCTCTTGGCAAAATTGGCCCAATAGGACGACATCATGTCAGAGAGTTTCTCATCCTCCGGACGCCACGGAAGGTGCTTCGAAGGCAGCGCCTCAAATACAAATTCGATTTCCGCGGAGTGATAGGCCGAAGGCGGCGGCGCCGGCTTGTCGGGTGTGGCGGCAGCTTCGGGCGGCGGCGCGTCGTCGAATTCAAAGCGATAGACGGGCGCCACGGCCATTTGCATCTCGATCCATTTCCACGTCGAGTAGGCGATGAACTGGTCGCGTCCGAGGTCGTGAGCCGATTGACGGGCCTGCTCGTCGGTATCGGCGGGAAAGACTTTTAGAAAATCGTCCGCTTTGTCTCCGTACATTTTGCGAGCGCGCTCTTTGAACTGCTCGGCCGTCGAGGGGGGAAAGCCTACTTCATCGCGATTCCATCCGGCCAGCAGCGGTACCGGAGCCTGTTTCCCTGCAGCGTAGATCGAGTGGACGTCTTCCGGCAGGAAGTAACCGTCGATGTTGGGCCCGAAACGGAACGCGTTCCCACCTTTCGACGCCGCTGCCATCAGATCGTCGGCCGACTTGGCCCGCAAAGCCGCGAGCGTTGGCGCGCCGATGGACTCCCCGAACTTCGCGCCTGCGGCCTCGGATTCCGCAAGCGTCTTGGTGTTGAGAGTCGCGCTGAAAAAGGCACCGCTTTCTCCGATGGCGCGCTGGAATAATCCCCGCGCGAGCGGCGACGCCATCAGGGCGCTCACCGAGAACGATCCGGCAGACTCGCCAAAGATCGTCACCTGGTTGGGATCACCGCCAAAAGCCGCGATGTTGCTGTGGACCCATCGCAACGCCGCGACCTGATCGAGCAGCCCGTAGTTGCCGGACGCGTTGTGACCTGACTCTTGCGCGAGATCGGCTGAAGTGAAAAATCCAAACACGCCCAGCCGGTAATTGAAGCTGACCACCACGACGCCCTTTTCGGCCAGTTTCTCGCCGTCCTGACGCGGCTCTGAGGCGGCGCCGGCCACGAACCCGCCGCCGTAAATCCACACCATCACCGGCAGGTTCGCTCTCGGCGACTGAGCGGGAGTCCATACGTTCAGGTAGAGGCAATCTTCGCTGGGACCATTGTCGCGGAAGACCATGTCGCCGAAGACGTGACCCTGCATGCAGCGCGCGCCGAATTCCGCCGCCTTGCGCACTCCCTTCCACTTCGCAACCGGCTGCGGCTCTTTCCAACGCAGGTTGCCCACCGGCGGCGCGGCGAACGGAATGCCTCGATAGGTCGCCACCTTGCCGTCGGCGCTCGTCGTGCCTTCCACGGCGCCGCGATCGGTGTGCACGCGCTCCGCGGCAAGAACGCTGACACTCAACAGCAAAGTCAAAACCAGGACCCCCGTAGCGTGCCGACTTTTCCCGTGCGTCATCGCGCACCTCCCCCGTTCCTCGGAATTAGCGGACCGTCAATGGTATTCTGCATTCAGAGCAGGTTGAAAGCGGAATTTCATCTGGCGGGATGTCCATGATGCCTCGTCAATGGCTTCGAGTGCTGCCGGCGGCGCTCCTGCTGGCGGTCCCCTGCGCACGGAGTTGGGGACCTGAGGGCCACAGGGTGGTCGTGATCATGGCGAGCCAGCATCTGCAGCCGCAGACCGCCGCTCGCGTGCAGCAGCTCCTGGGCGCCGAAAGCCTGGAAGACGCCTCGACTTGGGCCGATCAGATCGCGCATTCCACGCGGCCCGAGACAATTCCCTGGCACTTCATCGATATTCCGCTGTACGACTCGCGGATTGACATGCGCCGCGAGTGCCCGCGGGCCCAATGCGTGGTGGCCAGGACGGAGCAATTCCTGACGGTGCTGGGTAATCCCGATGCCGATCGTCAGAGCCGCCGGGAAGCGCTGGAATTCGTGCTGCATTTCGTCGCCGACCTGCACCAGCCGCTCCACTGCGAGGATCACAACGATCGGGGCGGCAACGCGCAGCGCGTGATCTTCGAAGGCCACCCCGACAACCTGCACTGGGTCTGGGACACGGGTCTGGTGGAGGAAATGGATCGCGATCCGCGCGCGCTGGCGGCAAGCCTGGAGCGCGAGATTACACCGCAGGAGCGCGCCGCCTGGGAGCGGGGAACCATCGAAGATTGGGTGCTGGAGAGCCACCGCCTGGCGGCGCAGGTCGCGTATCGCCGGGCCTGGGTCTTCTTTCCCGCGGTGCTAGACCGGAGTTATGATCTGCGGGCCGAGGCGGCGATCCGGCTGCAGCTCGAGCGGGCGTCCGTACGCTTGGCGTGGTTGCTGAACCAGCGTCTGGCTTGAACTTAGTCGACAGTCGACGGTTAACAGTCGACAGTCAAAGATTGGAGACTTTCGAAACACACACTCCCTCCCCGGCGCATACACCATCGAGTGCGGTTTTTTTTCGAGAGCACGCGCTGTACGTTGCCGGAGTGGCCGTCGGGTAAGGGCGCGCCGGAGCCTAAGCAGACTGGGGCTTCTCCGGTAGATCGAATCCCGAATCCTTTGCCGCCTCGCCCAGCCGGGTATCAAAACAGACAAACACCCGGCCGCGGGCGCGCCCGCGACACCAGACGAAGGCTGCGCCAAGCTGAAGCGCATCAGCGGCGCGCAACTCGTGCCGGACCAGGAGATTCTCCGCTTCATCACGAACTGAATCGACAGGCAGAAGCTCCGACCAGCTCCGGCTGAGCGCCGAAAGCCGCTTTGTGGCCTGACCGAACGCTTTCTGGCTCAGGTACCCTTCGCGACGAAGCCGTGCAAGGGCGCTCAAGATCTCGAATCGGCTTCCCTACCACACCACCATCCGCGCGTACCGCCGGGCGAGGACCCGGGAGTCCGCACTCGCAGCTTGGTAACAGCACAGTGGCACCAGCGCACTGGCATCCAGAATGCGGTTTTAGTCCTCATCACGATCAGCCTTTAGGGCGGCTAGCAGTCGTTTGCGCGCAACACGGGGAGCAGGCGTGGACCAGAAGGACTCAGGTAGCCGCCCCTGGAGGAGCCGCAGCTTACCTTCTGTCACCAGCGCCAGTTCCTCCGCTGGTAAATCATCCGCTTCTCGCAAAGGGACTATCTTGGCGATCGGTCTCATGCGATCCCGGATGAGAACCTCCTGCCCGAGGCGCACCTCGTTGAGGTAGCTGCTCAACTGGTTCTTCAGCAAGGCGATGTTGACGCTTTTCACGGACAACCTCGTTTATGGCTACGATAGCCATGTCCAGCGGGGGTGTCAACGCATCCCGCCACGCCAGAAAGTGCGTCTCAGCGACACAGGCGGTGGACCTCGCTTTTGCCTGCGGGCCGGATAACGAGATAGACTTGTACAGGCCTAAGGGAACTCTGCGAGACCGCCTGGTGGTGGGACACACAACGCGCCGGTCAGGGCTCCCTTGGCGCCTGCCGGTCGGAAGGCTCAAGTTCAGGTCGCGAGATGACGATAGGAGGGGCATAAGGCAGGGCAAACGCTGGTTCCTCCTTTTCCGGCAGCTCTGCCACCGGCGGCGAAGGCGCGTGCTTCATCGTAGGGGGTCTGACCCTTCGCCGCCGGGGTCCTCTGCGGTCCCTCATTGGCTCGCTGTAGCGGCGCTCTATGAGCGCCGGCCTTGATATAGACGCGCGTCCGGCCGATCTGCTGACCTGGCTGTTAACGGTCGACTGTCAAAACTGTAAACTTCCATGCCATTTGCCAAAGTACGAACCCGAATCGCGCCCTCCCCGACCGGCGATCCACACGTCGGCACGGCCTACATCGCGTTGTTCAACTATTGCTTCGCCAAACAGCAAGGCGGCGAGTTTGTCCTGCGCATTGAGGATACCGACACGGCGCGCAGCACCGCGGAATCCGAAGCGGCCATCCTCGACTCGCTTCACTGGCTCGGCCTCAACTGGGACGAGGGCCCGGGCGTAGGCGGGCCGCATGCGCCGTACCGGCAGAGCGAGCGCAGCGCGATCTATCGCGAGCGTGCGGATCGCCTGGTGGCGGAAGGACACGCATTTCGCTGCTTCTGCACGCCGGCGCGTCTCGAGTCGATGCGCGAGGCACAGAAGGCCGCCGGACAGCGGCCCGGCTACGACGGGCTGTGTCTACGCTTGCCGCCCGCGGAGTCTGAAGCGAAGCTGGCCGCCGGCGAGCCGTTCGTAATTCGCATGAAGGTACCGAACGAGGGATCGTGCGTCATCCACGATCTGCTGCGCGGCGACATCGTGATCGGCTGGGACACCGTCGATATGCAGGTGCTGCTGAAGGCTGACGGGATGCCGACGTATCATCTTGCCAACGTCGTCGACGATCACCTGATGGAGATATCGCACATCCTGCGCGGCGAGGAGTGGATCAACTCGGCGCCCAAGCACAAGCTGCTCTATGAGTACTTCGGCTGGGAGATGCCGGCCCTGTGTCACCTGCCCCTTCTCCGGAATCGCGACAAGAGCAAGCTCAGCAAGCGCAAGAATCCGACGAGCCTGCTTTTCTACCAGCGAATGGGCTACCTTCCCGAAGCGCTGCGGAATTACCTCGGGCTGATGGCGTGGTCCATGCCGGGCGGCGAGGAGAAGTTTTCGCTGGCCGAGATGATCGGGCAATTCAGCCTGGAGCGCATCTCGCTCGGCGGTCCCGTTTTCGACTTGACGAAGCTCGACTGGCTCAACGGCCGCTGGATTCGCGAGGACCTGGACGACGCGCAATTCGCCGGGCGCGTGCGGCAATGGGCCTTTAATGAATCGTACCTGATGCGCCTGGTTCCGCTGGTCCACTCGCGCGTATCCGTGCTGAGCGACCTCGGCCCGCTGGCGGTGCCGTTTTTCTCGGGCGTGGTCGAGGTCACGCTCGACCAGTTGCTCGACGGCAAGCTGGACCGCGACACGGTCTCCGTCGCGTTGAGTGTGGCGCTCGGGCGCATCGAAGGCCTGCGCTGGGAGAAAGCCGCGATCGAGAAGATGCTGCGCGATCTCGCCACGCAAATGGACGAGAAACTGCGCGATTTTCTCCGGCCGTTCTTCATCGTCAT
Organism: Terriglobia bacterium; assembly: GCA_030037755.1. Lineage (GTDB taxonomy): Bacteria > Acidobacteriota > Terriglobia > UBA7540 > UBA7540 > Gp13-AA77. Next base: position 14,480 of record JASHQD010000759.1, on the reverse strand, counting down.
CAGCGGAAGTCCCGTCTCGGTGCCGCTGTTCGACGCCATGGAGATTCTCGGCCGCGATCTGTGCCGCGCGCGGCTGCGCCATGCCGCGACCCTCGTCGGCAAGCCCCTGTCTGACGAGAAACGAAAGCTGCTCAAGTCTCTTCAGGCGAACGACGCCGAGCTGTAGCGGCGGTCTATGACCGCCGGTCGTTGCTTTGGTAGAAGCCGTGCTGTAGCGGCGGTGTCCTCACCGCCGAATTCCACAGCGTCTGACGCCGCAGGCGGCGGTGGCCTCACCGCCGAATCCACATCGTCCGACGCCGCAGGCGGCGGTGTCCTCACCGCCGAATCCACATCGTCCGACGCCATGGGCGGCGGTGGAGGACACCGCCGCTACAGCAACCTGCGGCGAACCGAAATCGGCGCCGGCAATCGTCCGCTATTGTCTTCCAGCGACACGAGGCCGACCGCGAGATCGTTCGCCGATACTTCCAGCAGCCCGCAGGTTCGCGGCAGCCTGAATCGCTTCCGTCCCGCGCTTCCCGGATTAATCCAGAGAACTCCACCCATACATTCCAGGAGCGGACAGTGCGTGTGCCCGAAGAGGACGGCCTCGGTCGCGGGTCCGAAGGCGCGCACCAGTCGCTGCGCCGGCGCGGGAATCGGTCTGGACTCGCGCTCGGCTTGCGCCCACGCCTCCAGATGCGATTGCGACGCAGGCAGGATGTGTACAAGGTGGATGGCGGCGCCCTGGAACGTAAGATCGAGCGTCAAGGACAGGCCGGACGCCGGTGAATCCACATTGCCGCGAACCGCGTGCACGGGCGCGATCTCGCGCAGGTCGTCGAGCACCGCATCCTCGCCCACGTCGCCCGCGTGGAGGACAACGTCAACGCCGGCGAGAACGTCTTTGAGCCTGGGGTCGAAGTAGCCGTGAGTGTCGGAGACAAGCCCGATCTTCATTGCGGGCTGTCCCTGGGTGCCGGCGTGTTCGGGCGAGCAGTCTCGGCGGTTTCCTGCTTCACGACCGCGTCCGCCGCCTGCGGTGACATGGGGCACGACGGATTGCCGGCGCGGCACATCGCCAGGCTCTGTTTGCAGCCGCACGAGCAAGGTTCCATGTTGAGACGCAACAGAACGCGGTTACGCGCGCCTGGCGGGAGCGCGTCAAGGGGCATTGTGGGGATCTTCGTCAGGCTGCTGGGGGCGAAATCGGACGCTGTGGGCGTGCAGGTGTTGCTGGCCGGCAAGAGCGGAGCGGGCTTGAGCTTCGACTGGCGCGGACCGAGGCCCCAAACCAATAGCACGAGTATCGCCAGAGTGACGACGGCGGCCAGCGCCGAGCCTCTGTCTCTGGTCTTGCGCGAAGGATCAGGTTCCGGCGCCGGCCCGGGCCTTTCAGTTGAACTTGAGTCCGTGGAAGACATCGGCGTTCGCGGGCTTTACAGCCTGGCTCCGAGGCACAACCCTGACGGAAAGCGTGAGCGGGAGACTTGTGGGCGGCAGGCAGGCGCGATCGTTGCACGCCTGGTAGTCGAAGCTGCCCTTCAGTTCGTACGTGCCCGGCTTGGCGTCGGACGCCACCTTGATCTGGGCTCCGACCACGACCTGCCCCTGGTAGACGGAGATCGGCGTCTCGAGAAATGTGAATTTCTGCGGCGCGCCCTTCGGGTACCTGGTGTCGCCGATCGTCAGCGGCGGCGCAGCATCGAGCTTCAACTCGGTCGGGATCAGATAGTCGAGCGACGGCACGTGATCGTTGATGTGGTATCCGTCGGCAACGTCCGCGACCACCGCGGCTTTCGCCGTGGACCCCGCGTGAACGCCGTCAGCGTCCAGCACCATGTGGCCGCTGACGACTTTGGGCGCCTGGGCAAATGCCATCGCGGCCGGGATCGTGAGCGAGACGAGAATGATTAGAAGTTTTCGCATATTGAGGTCAAAGACTCCGAGAGACGTAGTTGTCTCGGTCGGAGCGTTCCGCCTCCCCTGGGTTATTCCGGTCTGGCCCTCTATTCACACTGCGCGAAAGCTCCCAGCAGCAACCGTCGACCGTCAACGGTTGACTTGCGACCTCTTTCGCTTCGGCTCTGTCGAATCAGGTTTTCGACTTGTCCTTGGCGTCTTCGATCTGCTTCAACATTTCACGAGCCATCTTCTTGCTGACCGGGCACGTGGTGTCGTCGCGGCGGCACTGAAGCAGGCTGAACTTGCATCCCCCGCAGGTGCACATACCGGCGCCAAGCTGCTTTTTGTAATCGGCCAGCTCGGCGGGCGAAAGCCTGCTGATGTCCACGCCGGGCACGTCAGGATTCGCCTCCGCCGGCGTTCCCACCTCGATCTCCTCCGGTTCGCCCACCGGAGTGAAATTCGCGTCTTCATCCTGAGACTTGTCCGCCAGGAGCTGCTCGATTTCCTTTTCGAAAATGCCCGCTCCGGTGGTGCCGCTGTGCTGGCTGTAAATGCGCCCGTCGCGGCCGATCACGAACGAAGTGGGCAGCCCGTAGATTCCTCCGTAGAGCGCGGCCGTTTTCGCGTCGCCCATGGCAACCGGATAGTTCAGGTGAAACTGCTGGTAGAAGTTCGTCACCGAATCAGGCGTGTCCTGCATGGCGACACCGAGTACCGCGAAGCCCTGGTCGCGGTATTTCTCCTGCATCTGGACGAACCACGGGATCTCGATGCGGCAGGGTCCGCACCACGAGGCCCAGAAGTCAAGCAGCACAACTTTTCCTTTGTAGTCGGAGAGGCTGAGCTTGGCGCCGTTGATGTCCGTCAAGCTGAAGTCCGGCGCCAGGGGATGCGCGATCGTAGCCGCGCGCACCCGATGCGCCGGAGCAATCGACCTGACGCCAAGCCAGTAGAGGCCGGCCACCAAAACGATGGCGACCACGGCCCCGGAGGCAATCTCAATTCGTTTCTTCATAACCCATTTCCCTAACTCGGCGAGTTGACAGTCGACAGTCGACAGTTAACAGTCAACGGTTGGCGACTTTTGAGAGCAGGCCCGGATCCCCGACTCGCCGTTATTAGTCGCGATTGATGATCTCGCCCTTCACAATTCACTATTCACCATCCCCGGCCTAACTCCGCCCCGGTTTCGGCGCCGGCACCGCGCCCACGGCGCGGATTTTCCCGCTCTTCCGGGCCGGCGCGGCCGGAGCCTGGGCGATTACCGGCTGACGCCGCAGATAGATCCAGAAGCCGGCCGAGAACAGCAGCGCCAGAATCGCAATAAACTGCGACGTCGAAAGCAGGTGATTGAACACGAACCCGCGATCCGGGTCCCCGCGCAAGAATTCGATGAAAAAGCGCGCGACCGCATAAAGCACAAGATAGAGCAAAAAGATCTCGCCGTCGCGCTTTTTGCGGCCAAATCGCCAGAGAAGAATCAATCCGATCACGAGAGTGGCCGCGGACTCATAGAGCTGCGTCGGATGAATGCGCTGGTTCAGCGGCACTCCGGTCACTTCGTGGCTGTAAGGATTCGTGAAAACGACGCCGAGAATTGAGGTCGTGCGGACCCCGTAATCGCATCCGGCGGAGAAACATCCCAGGCGGCCGACGCTTTGCGCCAGCGCCACCGCCGGCGCATAAATATCAAACATCTTCAGCGGCGGAAGCTTGTACGTGCGCACGTACCATACCGCGAAAAGCGCCGACGCGATGAAGCCGCCATAGAACACGCCGCCCGCTTCGAGCGTATTCAAGCTGAAGATCTGGCCCGGATCGTGGCCGTAGTCTCCCCAATCGCTGATGATCATCAGGACCTTGGCGCCGATCAGTCCGACGACGATGATCCAGGTGCTGAAATCGAGCATGCGGCTGCCGTCGAATCCCTCGCGCCGGCCGAGGCGGTCCGCGGTCACGATGGCGGTCAGCAGCGCCAACGCCAGCAACAGCCCGTACGTTGGCAGCTGAAAAGAGCCGATTTTGATAAGTATAGGATGCATCTTTGAGCCTTCAGCATTCAGCCTTCAGCTTTCAGCAGACAAAGGCACGGCTGATAGCTGACGGCTGCTGGCTGTGAGCCTCCGCTCACTGTGTATCGTTCATTATTCCTCGTTCATCGTTCATCGTTGCTCTCTATAGTGTAAACCGGTTCAGGAACGAGAGGTAGCCGGAGAGCACGGTGAACTTGTTGAACGCGATCAGGACGCCGAGCGCGATCAGCAGCACTCCGGACCCGACTTCCACGACCTGCAAGTGCCGGCGGAAGCGTCCGTAGAACCGGAGGAACTGGCCGAGACCGAGACTGGTCAGCAGAAACGGAATCGCCAACCCGGCGGAATAGACGGCCAGCAGAACCATCCCTTGAAACAGCGTATCGCGCGTGGCTGCCAGCGCCAGAATCCCCGCCAGGATCGGGCCGATGCAGGGAGTCCAGCCGAAGGCGAAGGCGAATCCCAGGAGAAAAGCGCCGGCGGAACCGCGCTGGCTCTGGCCCGTCTGAATGCCCGCGCTGCGATATAGAAATGGGATGCGGACGAGTCCCGTCAGGTGAAGGCCGAAAATGATGATAATCGCGCCGGCAATGATGTTGAAAATCGTTCGCCGGGTCAGCAGAAAACCGCCCACCGCGCTCGCCGAAGCGCCCAGCGCGATGAAAACCACTGCAAATCCGATCACAAACGCGATGGAGTTGGCGAATATTCGCCGCGCAAGCGCGGGATCGGTGTTTCCCCGCAATTGTTCCATCGAGGTACCGGAAAGCATCGAGATATAACCGGGCACGAGCGGAAGCACGCACGGTGAAAGGAACGATATCAGTCCGGCCAGAAACGCGAGGCCGAATTCGATGTTCTTTCCCGCAAGCCCGAAGCGTCCGCCGGTTTTCTGGCCGGACAGCAACTGCTCGATCTCGCCTTCGAACACATCCTCGCCCGTGGTGCCGGTGTGCTCGCTGTAAATGAGCCCGTCTCGTCCGATCACGAACGACGTGGGCAGCCCGATGAGGCCGCCGTACTGCGCGCTCAGCGCGTCGTTGCCCATGACCACCGGATAGTTGAGATGGAACTGCTGGTAAAACTTCTGCACGGCCGGGAGATTGTCGCGCGTGGCCACCCCGATGACCACGAATCCGCGGGCGCGGTACTTCTGCTGCATCTCGACGAACCAGGGAATCTCGATGCGGCATGGGCCGCACCATGTAGCCCAGAAATCGAGCAGCACGACCTTGCCCTTGTAGTCGCTCAGGGAGAGCTTGGCGCCGTTAATGTCCGTCAGGGTGAAGTCCGGAGCGGCAGGGTGGCTCTGAATGTTCTGGAGCTGCACAAGGCTGGCGGCTGCCAGCGGGCGCGGGTGGAGAATCACCCGCGCAGCAAAGCCCAGGGCCAGGGCGATCACAACTGCCGAACCGATCTTAACCTTTGTTGTCATAACTGACGTATTTCACAGCTGCCGTAGGCAGTGCCGCGGACGCCTTAACATGATACATCCCGCAATGAAGTTGAAGGCGGGCAAATCTGCATTGGGTCGAGCGCCAGGGCATGATAGTTGCACATTCGAAAGGGGTTTCCAGCCTTGATTCTGAGCTCAACCCAGCGGACGCAAGACCAGAGCCTCCGTGGGCTCGACTTGGACCGTTCGCTACGTAATCGCCACCTGTACAAACTGCTGCCTCACTGAGATATCGGGGGCCTTACGTTAGATGCGTGGTTTTGCCCTACCGTCACCGTCCCGAGGGGTCGCGGCCGCTTGCTCTCGGCCAGAGGCCGGCAAGCCGCCGCCCACCGCCGCAAAAATCGTTGTACCTGATTGCGACTTTTGGGCTGTTTTCTCGCCCATGCATATAAGCGCAAATTGCCAGGCTCGAACGGGAAACAAACAGCGAGAGCAGAAAATGTTCCCACCGATCTCATGGTGCCGCGTTTTCGGTTCCACGCGCGGCGATTCGCGGGACTGGTATCGAGCAAGCCATAGGCGTGCTTTCCCCAAGCGCGTTCGCTGGCACAGCCGCTTTGGCGATTAAGAGTCGACTCTGATGCCAGACTGTCCTGCTCAGGTCATCGTGCTCGCGACGTTGAAAACCGCCAACACGATGTCGCTTCGACCCGGTCAGTCGGTTACGTTCGCCGCGATCGAAGAGAAGCCGGCTGCCATAGGGAACAGTACGTCGGTTGCAATAGTCAACTTGGGCACCTTCGGATAGAGGAGCTTCGAGATGAGCCCGGAATTCGAGAAGACGTTGCCGACCAGGGTGGCGCTTTTATTACCCAGGAAGTATGAGGGATCATCCACGGAGCCAAGGATGGCGTAGGTGAGGCCGCCAATTCCGTAGTAGCCTTGAAGGGCATAGCAATTGTTTGCGAAGTCTTTGGCTTCCGCCAGTGCTTCGGGTGTTGGGTCCTCGTCCAGCGCCCAGTAGTTGATCGCGTTTGCCAAGCTAATGAAGATCGGGATGGGTCCGAGGCTGAAGTACACGATCGCTGCGTTGTCTCCGCCAAAGCCGCTAAACGGCGCACCCAGCGCCCAGGTGATGAGACCGAAGCAGATATCGACGATACATATTGGATCGTCTCCTGTCTCCGCGATGGCATCGCTCAGCGCGTCCACGATGCCGCCCCAACTCGAGGACAGGCAGTAGGCGTACACTTGCCAGAGGCTCTCGGCACCGAGCAAGCCTTCCGATGACGACACGCCAGCAATTTTCATCATGATGGAGGTGGGCACGGCGATCACAAAAGACACCAGATCGAGGAAAGTGAGATCTGTTCCGAAGATCAGCTTGAACAGTGGACCTAAAACCGGGATCTCCATGGAGCCGGTCAGAAGATCGATGAGGATGTCGAGCATCTCCGTAATCACCCCAATTACAACGTCGATCGCAACTGCCGTGCCATCGAGGAAGAGAGCGGAAAAGTCACCCATAATCTGAAGGAGATCCGCAAAGGTGTGCTGGAGCGCGCCGCCCGGATTCGACAGGAAGGTGCCAAAGGCACCGGGAATATCCGTGGCCGCCTGTTTAGCTTGGTCAAGATAGCCCGCGGCGCTCAACTTCGCGGGTATCTGATTGTTGAGAACGTCGGTGAACGTCGACAGGAAGCTGGCCGCGCCATTGGGCAGGCTGCTCGACTTGGTTGCACTCCGAATATTATCTTGCAATTTGGAAGACATTGCCTGCGAATGGGCATACGCTCCCGGCTGGCTCCCGCTCGATTGGCCGGGAGGGTTTGTATAGAGCTGTTGAGGATCGCCGCCGTTGGGCTGCCGGGATCCGAGCGTGCTACCGCCCAAATCTTTGCTCATGGTCGTGAAGTATTGATCGACCGCCTTTGCGGCGTTCGTGAAGTAGGTGGTCAGCAGCGACTGGAGTTTGGACGCATCCTGGCCCAAGTAGTTGTGGACGTTGGTTTGGAAGGTCGTCACCGCCGACTTGATCTGAGCCTGCAACTGCTTGATCGTTCCCCAGTCGAAGAGCGCGCTGAGCCACTCGATGGCCTTCTCGAAGTCGGCGAGGATGGTTTTGAAAAGCCCGGTGACGACACCGACCGCTTTCTCGAACGTGTCGACAGTGAACTGATAGACGGCTCCATCAACCGTGGTGATGAGATGCTCGATATCTGCGCCGATGTTGACGGCGAGCTGCTTTATCTTCTTGCCGGCGTTGACGACATCATTCTTGAAGTCATCCCAGCTGAGAATGAGCGCGCCTTGCAGGTGTAAAGACGAGACACCCGAACTCGGGTTGTAACTGATCGAACCATCGGCGTTGATGTCGGTGGTGAAGCTGGTGGCATTTGCAGCAGCCTTCATTGCGCGGCCGACCGCTCCTTTGACGGCTTGGTAGACCAGGTTAGGCGATGTGCCGTAGGACGAGTAGGGCCCCGCAGGCGGATCGATAACCGAGCCGACGCCCAGAACTCCGGAGACTGTCTGCGCCAGTTGACCAGGGTCCACGTTGGAAGGAAACACGCTCGAACCGTCGAAACCGGTGGCCTTCGAATAGTCGTCGGATTGCGCCCGGGTGAGTTTGTTCAGGTTAACATGGTCGGGATAAACCACCATCGCTTCGCTGGTATCCATGAAGACTGCCCAAAGATATAAGGCCGGCGACTGGATGTCATCTGCACTGCAGACGATATGCAGATCGCCATTCGGGTTGGTTGTCAGCCAGACGTTGTCACCCGGATTGGTCAGCTTGCTGGTGAGGCCGCCGCTGGTGATGGTGACGGCGTCACTTGCTTCAATCCGGATGGGCGTGTTGGCGCGCGGCATGTCGTTTTCGTCGGTGAGGTGTACCACGGTGCGATAGCCGGGATTGGCGGGCATGTAACCGCTGGCGCCGCCGGCCACGGTGTCTTCCGCCATGAGGATGCTGTCGGTCGTATAACCGTGCAGCAACGAGCTCAGGTCGACGCCGGCCAGGCACACAAAATTATCGATGTAAGTGAGTACGACGAAGAGACCGTTCTCCACGCCGACGGGCTGGCTCAGGAAGGGAAGGCTGTTAAAGCTGTAGGAGAGGGTCTCGGCGCCGCCGCTCGCCAAGTCGACGGCGTACAGTTGGCCGTTGGGAATGCAGATGTAGAGGATGCCATCTTCCACGAAGATCGGGCTGGCGGTCATCAGGTATTTACCGCCGCCGACCTGGAGCGTGCTCATGGCGCCGGTGTCGAGCCGCAGTGATTGCAGGCTTGTGCCGTAACCGCAGTAGATGGAGTTATTGGCGATGAGGAGATTGCCGACTGCGACAGAATTAGGGCCCAAGTAAGCCTTCCAACCCTCAAAACCCTCGGGCTCGTCGAGTCGAAACTGCTCGATGAGGTACTGCGTGCCATCGTCTTCCAGGCAGTAGATATAGGGCGCGGCGACGCAGAAGGGGCCGGTCGCAAATTCCGCGGTGAAGCCCCGCAGCGTCGTCGTGCGCGTCAGATAGTAACAGGACGACGCCCCGGTGTTGTCGGGAACGATGAACGCAAAGTGGCCTGAGTCAATGACCCGCACTACGGCAGTTTGAATCGTCGCGATTTGCGGACGTTGCCGGAAGGCGATGCTCAAGGAAGCACCGTCAGAGGCGATGGTCACTCCATTCAATTGATTGGACACATCGACGTACACCACGGTGTCGCCATCTACGCTAGTCAGGTTGCTTGCCCAGACCTGGTTCGGCATCTTCACCTGTTGAATGTTGAGGCTTCCATCGGGATTGCGGATGATGGTCCGAAAGACGTTATCGCTACCGGCAATGACAATGACTCTCGACCCATCAAGGAACACGGGGTTGCTGAAAGTGCCACCAGGGAGGCCGAGTTCGGTAAAGCCCTCCGGGGCTGTGCCCAGATAGAAATCGTTGATGCTAATGGATCCACCGTAGCTGGTATGGAAAACGGTGAGGCCGAGTCCCAGGGCGTGCAGGGCGTAGCTGGCAGTGGACGGGTTCTCATCGACGACGCCAAAATTGCTGACCCATTTGACGGCTCCCTGCGAGGCGTCTCCGAGTGATGATTTCAGCGCCCCGCGCTGAATGGGGCCAGAATTGATCTTCTTGCGGTTCATTTGTTCTCCTTGTTATTCGAAGAGGCGGCGGCGAGCTTACGCTGCGGTGGCAGAGTTCCCCGCCATCGTCGACCACCAAACCCTTCGAATCGACTTTGCGGATTGACGGATGGCGCCATTGGCAACCGGGCGAGAGCCAGAATTATGAGCCGTGTGAATATAGTCTTCCATCAATCGAGCATCGCTGACGTGGCAATGTGCGCTGGGTGAACCGGATACTTGGGCCTGCACAGTAAGGGAGAATCCAACGGCGAGTGCGACCAACAGGAACACGAGCGCCCTACCCTGGGTTCCTGTCGGCATGGCGAGAAGACCTCCTCGACAGTTCACGATGAAGAGAACGCCATCATCGGTGGTTGCTATACGGAGGGATTTCTCGTCCGAGGCAGGGACTTAGCCCCTCAAACCATACGCCTATGACCTACTTACTTTTAGCCCCCGGAGCGCAGAGTACAGGGGTTCCAAAAGGCCGTCAACAGAAAAGATGGAACACTGAAGAAATGGGCTTAGAAACTTGGGTGAGGTCATCATTTCGATGACGAGCAAGCTTGCGAAATAACCGGGACTTGGCTCCGGCAGCGTTTACATAAGGGGGAAACTCATGTACGATACCACCCCTCTGGACCGTCACGGATGTTGTGCGCGGACGGTCCGGTCCACTCTAAGGTGAGGCTGATGTTCAAACAGGGCGCGATGGCGCTCATTCTCTGCTGTTGTGTGATCCCGGTGAGGCTGCACGGCCAAACTGCCGCAAAAGTCGACTTCGGCCGCGACGTCCAGCCCATCTTCAAGACTTACTGCATCGGCTGCCACGGGCCAACGCAGCAGATGAACGGATTCCGCCTGGACCGCCGCCGCGACGCGATGCATGGCGGTACTATCGCCGTCATCGGACCCGGAAACAGCGCCGGCAGCCGGCTCTATCTGAGGCTGATCGGAGACGCGTACGGCTTGCGGATGCCGCCCACGGGTCCGCTGCCGCAAGAGAAGATCGACATCATCAAGGACTGGATCGATGAGGGCGTGCCATGGCCGGACGCGCTCTCCGGCGAAACACCGCCTCCACCTCCCGATCCCGGAGCAACAGCGCTGATGGAGGCCCTGCGCCGCGGCGACTCGGCGACCTTCCAAAAGAAGCTCAGCGAGGATCCTAAAGCGGCGAACCGCAAGGGGTCCGGCGGATCGACTCCGTTGATGTATGCCGCGCTCTACGGCGACGTCGGCTCCATGAAACGGCTGCTCGCCGCCGGTGCCGATCCGAACGCAAGGAATGATGCGGGCGCCACCGCTCTCATGTGGGCGGTATACGATCTGGAAAAGACGCGTCTGCTCGTGGACCACGGCGCGGACGTGAACGCGCGCTCCGACAACGCTCGCACGCCCCTGATGATCGCGGCTACGCGTCACGGGTCCACGCCGATCCTTCAATTTCTGCTCGACCACGGCGCGAATCCGTCAGCGCAGGCGCCGGGGCTCCTCGGCCCGATGACGCCGCTCGCCGAAGCCGCATACGCGAGTGACGTGGACGCCATGCGGACGCTGCTTGCGCACGGCGCTGACGTCAATGGCGCCGGCGCAAACACCCTGAGCTACGCGGGCGTGGTGGATTGCGTGCCTTGCATCAACCTGGTGATCGGATCGACGGACAAGGCAAACGTCACCGTGGCCGGGTTTCTCGATACGCCGCCACTCGACGACGCGCTCCTCGTGAAGCCGCTGCTCGCGCACGGCCTCGATCCCAAGGCCACCGATCCCGATGGCGACACGCTTCTCACTTTAGCCTCGGCTTCCGATGTGGCGCCCGTGGACTTGGTCAGGACGCTTCTCGATGGCGGCGTCGACGTGAATGCGGTCAGCAAACACGGAGATACGGCGCTGGCCCTCGCCATGCGCCACGGCCATACGCCGGTCGTCGATCTGCTCGTCGAGGCGGGCGCCAAGCCGCCGGATGCGTCCGGCGATCCGATCGAGATCAAGCCGCTGCCGGCGCACACGCCGCGCGAGGCCGTTGAACGCAGCCTCCCGCTCCTGCAAAGGATGGGCCCGGAGTTCATGCAGAAGTCGGGCTGTGTTTCGTGCCATAACAACACCCTCACTGCCATGACGGTCGACGCGGCCCGCCGGAGCGGAATTGCCGTGGACGATCAGATCGCAGGCAAGCAGGTCCAGGCGATCGCGACTTATCTGGAAGGCTGGCGTGAGCGTGCGCTGCAAGGCATAGGAATTCCCGGCGACACGGACTCGATCGGTGAAATCCTGCTGGGCATGGCAGACGCGAAGTATGCGCCTGACGCGGCAACGGACGCCATGGCGCTCTTCCTCAAGAACCACCAGTCCCCCGACGGGCGATGGTACGCGACCGCGCACCGTCCGCCGCTGGAATCGAGCGACATCCAGACGACCGCCGTCGCTATGCGCTCGCTCCAGGTTTATGCGCCTCAGGCGCAGCGTGCGCAGTACGATCAGGCAATCCAGCACGCTGCGGCGTGGCTCGGGAAGGCCCAGCCCCGGACGACGCAGGACCGCGCGTACCAACTCTTCGGCCTGGCGTGGGCCGGCGCGGACCAGGCGACGATCAAACGTGACGGCGTAGCGCTGCTCGCTGAACAGCGTCCTGACGGCGGATGGGCTCAGCTTCCGACGCTCTCGAGTGACGCGTTTGCCACCGGACAGGCACTCGTCGCTCTGGCGCAATCCGGGGCGCTTGCGGTAACGGATCCAGCGTATCAGCGAGGCGTGCAGTTTCTGATGAGCACTCAGCTGGCAGATGGGTCGTGGTACGTGAAGCGTCGCGCGTTGCCGATCCAGCCGTACTTCGAGAGCGGATTCCCGCACGGCCACGATCAGTTCATCTCCGCGGCGGCGACGAACTGGGCAGCGACGGCGCTGGCGCTGGCGGCGGGGTCGTCCGGTCCGGCGACGGCGAGGCTGGCAGAATCGCATTGAAAAGCCGGCCCGGAAACCACACGTCGAATTAACCTCTAGAACAGGATCACAGCGACAAGTTCCTGCGAAGACCAAGCAGGGACGCCGGTGTGACATTCGCGAACCCTACTCCGGCAAACACCGCGCAGATTGGCCGAATCTTGCATGCTATAATCCGCTAGAAACCTGACGTTTTAGCGCGTCCTGAGGACCCGCCGGATGTTTGATTACATCAAGATCGAAGGCTATCGAAGTTTAAAAAGCATCGAGTTAAACCTGTCGCCGCTTTCCGTCCTGATCGGACCTAACGGCGGGGGCAAGTCGAACTTGATAGATTTGCTGGCACTGCTCACCGACGCCGGCAAGGGCCAGTTAGCCAACGGCGTGCTAGGTCGTGGCGGATTTTCGACTATTGCGTTCGGGTTCGATCCCCATCAAGAAATACGATTAGAGGTGTTATTCAACGCAGCGGTTGGAGCACCGCGAGTAGAGGCGAAGAATGGGGATGAGCCGCCAGATCTCAGATTTAAGCTCGCATTGCGTGACTTCGGAGGCGGCCCGAAGGTCGTAGAGGAGCTAGTAAGCGAGGAACGGCGCGGGCAGCCGGGCTCGGTACACGATATTGTGGAAAGGCGGACATCAGGTGCGGTGTTCCGGGTTCCCGGCGAGTCAGGTCTATTGACAGACCAGCGGAGGGAAGTGACTCCCAGCGAGCTTGTAATTTCGCAGATTAGGGACCCCAGCCGTTATCCGGCACCCTCCGTAATATTAGAGGAGCTTGCAAGCTGGGCCTTTTATTTCGACATCGGCGTGGGCCCCCAGTCCCCAGTTCGACAGCCTGCCGTAATCAGGCCTGGAATACAACTCTTCGGGGATGGCAGTAATCTCTCCTCGGTCCTCTACGCGATCCAACAGGAATATCCGAACCACTGGGAAGAAATCTCCGACGTTTTCAAGACGGCGAATGCGAATTTCCAGGGGCTCACCGTTCCGGCTCGCGGTGGGGATGGCAAAGTCATCCTGCGTTGGTCAGAGACACCATTTGATCGGCACGGAGGTCAGTCAGCCAACCTTCTCTCGGATGGCACCCTGAAGCTGCTGTGCCTGGTCACTATTCTCATGAGCCCGGAACCGCCATCCCTCATATGCATCGACGAGCCGGAACTCGGCCTGCACCCTGACTGGATCAAGCTGGTTGCGGAATTGTTGCAAACGGCGGCTGACCGGACTCAGGTCATTGTTGCAACCCACTCTCCTCAGATCGTCGCGAAGCTCGATCCCGAACAAGTCATCGTCACCGACAAACAGGATGGTGAAACGACTTTGAGACGGCTGGACAAACATGAGCTGCAGAAGTGGCTCGATGAATTCAGTTTGTCCGATCTATGGTTGGCGGGACATTTTGGTGGCCGTCCGTAGGGGCCGCAAAGGAGCAGAGTGGCCAGAATCGTTGTGCTGTGCGAGGGCGATACCGAGGAGCGAGCTCTGCAGCAGTTCATCGGGCGCCGGTGGCGCGCAGAAGGACTTGGTCACGTCGGCCTCCAGGGAATTAATCTCGGCGGCAAGTTGCAGGATATCGGCAAATACACGGTTCGCTACCTCGGAGAGACGGAGATTCTCGCCGTTTTCACGCTGCTTGATCTTCAGGGAATGACCTACGTAAAGCATGGCGTGAGCGACGGTCTCGAACTCAAGATAAACCGTGTGCGGAAGTGGCTGCGTGACCAAGCCAAGAGTGCTGATGGGAGCCGATTCCGTGCTCACGTATGCGTCCATCAGATAGAGGCTTGGATTCTGGCCGAGGGCCACACGCTTGCCGCGCGCCTAAACGCAAACCTTGAGCCCGATGCTGAGGCCGAATCCAAGAACTTTCAGAATCCTCCTGCGAAGCGCCTCAACGACCTGTTCCGCCTTCACGCTGGACGGAGTTATCGCAAGATCATCGACGGCACGCGTCTGTTCGCTAAAATGGAGTTCGAACCCGTCTACAAATCCTGCCAATACTTTCGCGAATTCTACGATGATCTGAAAACCGCAGCGCGAGGCTAGATGGCACGCCGAGGAAGAGGAAGACGCAC
>JASHQD010000758.1 GCA_030037755.1 Terriglobia bacterium | reverse complement strand
GCGCCGGCCGCTGTGGTCTGGATGAATCCAAACTGTTTGAGCTTCGCGTAGTCGTCATCTTCGAGCACGGCGAATACGCGGTCCCAGCGCTCGAGCACGTCGAGATAAGCCCCGCGTTCGCCTTCGCGAAACTCGCCGCGATCCATGGCGGTGTTGCCGTCGCGGACCAGGTCGAAAATCGCGCCCAGTGCGGCCGCCGTGTTCAAATCGTCGTCCAATGCTTCTTCAAAACCGGCGCGCGCCTCGACAGCCCGCGCGGCAAGGCGCGGATTCGATCCGGGCGCGAAGGTTTCGGTCGTCAGGCGATCGCGGAAATTGCGCAGCCGGTCGAGCGATTGCTCCGCCTGCGTGAGCCCGTCGAACGTAAAGTTGAGCGGCTTGCGGTACGGCACCGACATCAGCAGGTAGCGCACCGCCGTCGGCTTGTACCCACGCGCGATCAGATCGCGAAGGGTGTAGAAGTTGCCGAGCGACTTCGACATCTTCTTGCCGTCCACGATCAGATGCTCGCCGTGCACCCAAAAGCGCGAGAACTGCTGGCCCGTGGCCGCCTCGCTTTGCGCGATCTCATTCTCGTGATGCGGGAAGATCAGGTCGGTTCCGCCCGAATGGATGTCGAGCGTCGCGCCCAGGTACTTCATCGCCATCACGGAGCATTCGAGATGCCAGCCCGGACGCCCGCGGCCGATCGGCGTGTCCCAAAAGTCCTCGCCCTCTTTGGCTTCTTTCCAGAGCACGAAGTCGCGCACGTCGGCTTTCTCATACTCATCGGAGTCCACGCGCGCGCCGGCGAGGTTGCCTTCCAGATTCACGTGCGAGAGCTTGCCGTAATCCGGAAACGCATCGACCTTGAAGTAGATCGATCCGTCGCTCGGGTAGGCGTAGCCCTTCCGCTCCAGCGTCTGGACAAGTTCCACCATCTCGGGAATGTGATCCGTGGCACGGACCAGGAACTCCACGTCGTCCATGTTCAGGAGCTTGCGGTCCACTTTGAACGCTTCGATGAAACGGCCGGTGTATTCGCGCAGATGTAATCCGGCCTCACGCGCGTTGCGGATAGTCTTGTCGTCCACGTCGGTCAGGTTCATCACCTGCATCACCTGGTACCCGCGATACTTCAGGTGGCGGCGCAGGACGTCCTGAAAGACGAAGGTGCGGTAATTGCCGATGTGGCCGAAGTTGTAGACGGTGGGACCGCAGGTGTAGACGCGCACCTGGTTGTCGGCGAGAGGGACGAACTCGTCCACGCGCCCGCTAAGCGTGTTGTAAAGGCGCAGTGCCATTCATCCCGCCTATACTGAGGTGAAAAAGGGCCTCAACCAATTCTATCGGCGCCTGTTGAAAGGCGTCAACCCCGGCCGCATTCGACGTAGGGGGGCCCCTGTGGCCGCCCCGATATTCTGCTGCCCTAACCGGGCCACACCGACCATTCGCAGAAATCCCCGATTCGGGCGCTAGCAAAAGTCGCGTTCCTCGACCTGAGACCGTTGCCGCATCTCTCTGATTCTGTGAGACAATTCTGGCTTCGCCCCCCGCACTTTTGTCGCAAATCCTGGCGTTTTCCGCCGCTATTCTCGAGCGACTAGGCCTCTCAAACTGGCCGAGGGCACGGACCTTGACGAGCGCCGTCAGTGCCTGCGGGTTATCGATTTTCTCGAGATTGGCGACCGCGCGAGCAATGGCGCGCGGATCTGGACGTTGACGAACGGGCACCACAACCTCCGGACGCCGTGCCATGCTGAAGGCCGGCACGGGCGCGATTCGTGCCCTCCCACGCAGGCCAAGATGGCACGGGTTCCTGGAAATTACCGTGATACGGGTCACAGTATCTGTCGATGGGCTCGGAATTAACGGAAAGGTTGAGAGAGGTGGCCAGGTCGTGACAGGCGTCACGAAAACCGCGCCTGTACACGACGAGGAATGACACCCGCCCCAGTCAGGCCGCCCAGGCCCTTGTTCCTGCGGCCCGCGATCGCAGCCGCAGATTTGGCCGCGGGGCGACGGTGCAGCTTCCGGAACGGCCCTCGTTCAAGTTCTAGGCGGAAACTGTCGATACAGATCTGTCACGGCCTGACTCGTTCTCAGCTGCGCTGAAGCAGATTCATCGACAGGAGACCAACATTCATGGCTTCGCGGAATCGTGGGCAAGGCGGCACTGGAAACGTGTGGGATGCGCACGCCTTCGCTCCGGGCGTCGTCCTCGAACCGGCTACGTTTCAGCGACTGCGTTCGATTGCCGGCGCAGTTGCTAATCTGTGGAGCGACTTGGGCTTCACGTCGCCAGCCGGTGTTCGGTGGTCGGAGGAACCCGCGAAGCGAGTGGCACTGCTCGGCCTGAGGATCGCACGCGCGGTGGGGATGCCCGAAGAGCAGGGCCTGCGGATACTCCGGGCTGGATTCCTGCGGGACGTGGGGAGCCTGGCGGTCTCTGAATCGATCCTGCTCAAACCCGGAAGATTAACCGCCGAAGAGAGGGCGGCCATGCAGGTCCACCCTCTGGTCAGCTGCGAACTACTCGGGGCATTGCTGCCCACGGAAGACTTGGCGGGGATTGCCTTGTCCCACCACGAACGTTACGACGGAAGCGGCTACCCGCACGGTCTCGAGGGAACAAGAATCCCTCTCGAGGCCCGCGTGATCGCCATTGCAGACAGCCTGGACGCAATGATGTCCTGGCGCCCCTACCGCGAAGGGCTTTCCTTTGCCGCGGCCCGTGAGGAGCTCATTCGCGAAGCGGGCCGGCAATTCGACCCGGACATCGTGGAGGTCCTGGTCTCGCGCGCGGGATTCAGACGTGCATCGCGCGGTATGAGGCGATGGGTCGAATTGGTGGGATCCTCACGCTAGCCCCAGTCCACGCTGAAAACCCCCATGCCGCCAAAGCCCTAACCGGCGATTCTACGCGCCGGCGCCGATCCGCATTCCGTAGAAGGACCGGTACACGAAAATAAACGACACCACAAAGAACCCCACCGCGAGGGCGTGCGTCAGGCCTGCGCCCTGAGTTTGCGTGAGGCTGACGGCCAGCTCGACCGCCAGCAATCCGAAGAGCGTGGTGAACTTGATGATGGGATTGAGCGCTACCGAAGAGGTGTCTTTGAAGGGATCGCCCACGGTGTCGCCGACCACGGTGGCGTCGTGCAACGGCGTGCCTTTCTGCTTCAGTTCGACTTCGACGATCTTCTTGGCGTTGTCCCAGGCGCCGCCCGCGTTGGCCATAAAGATCGCCTGATAAAGACCGAACGCCGCAATCGAGATCAGGTAGCCGACAAAGAAGAACGGGTCCGCGAAGGCAAAGGCCAGGGTGACAAAGAACACGGCGATGAAGATGTTCAGCATGCCCTTCTGCGCGTATTGGGTGCAAATCTGGACCACTTTCTTGCTATCGGTGACGGACGCTTTCTCCGCGCCTTCCAGCTTGATGTGCGCCTTGATGAATTCCACCGCGCGGTAGGCGCCGGTGGTCACGGCCTGAGCCGAGGCGCCGGTGAACCAGTAGATGATCGCGCCGCCGGTAATCAGGCCCAGGACAAACGGGGCGTTGAGCAAAGACAACTTGCCGACATTCTCGCTGAGCCCATTCGTGAGCGCCATGATGATCGAGAAGATCATCGTCGTCGCGCCCACCACCGCCGTGCCGATCAGCACCGGCTTGGCCGTGGCTTTAAACGTGTTCCCGGCGCCGTCGTTTGCTTCCAGCATGTCTTTGGCGCGGTCGAACCGCACATCGATATTGAAGTCTTTCTTCACTTCCTGTTCCACGTTGGGAACCTGCTCGATCAGCGACAGCTCGTAGACCGATTGGGCGTTGTCGGTGACCGGACCGTACGAATCGACGGCGATGGTCACCGGGCCCATGCCCAGAAATCCGAAGGCGACCAGTCCGAAGGCGAACACCGGCGCAGCCAGCATGATGTTGCCGAGTCCCAGCGAGCTGACCGCGGAGCCAATGGTCATCAGCAGCACCATTGTCAGGCCGAGGTAATACGCGGAATAGTTGCCGGAGACGAATCCTGAGAGGATGTCGAGCGATGCCCCGCCCTCTTTTGCCGACGCCACTACTTCTTTCACGTGGCGCGATTCCGTGGACGTGAAGACCTTCACCAGCTCCGGAATCAAGGCGCCGGCCAGCGTGCCGCACGAGACGATGGTCGAGAGCTTCCACCACAGCGTGGTATCGCCGCCGAGATTGGGGATGATGACCGACGAGATGGCATACGTCAGGCCGATCGAAACCAGCGACGTGATCCAGACGAGCGAAGTCAGGGGCGCTTCGAAGTTCATTTTGTCTGCGTTACCGTAGCGCCCGGCGGCTATCAGGCCGTTGATGAAGTAAGCCGCTGCCGCAGCCACCAGCATCATGACGCGGATCACGAAAATCCAGACCAGCAGTTGCACCTGGACCATCGGATCTTTCACGCCCAGCAGGATGAACGTGATCAGCGCCACGCCGGTCACGCCGTAGGTCTCGAATCCGTCGGCGCTCGGGCCGACCGAGTCGCCGGCGTTGTCGCCGGTGCAGTCCGCGATCACGCCCGGGTTGCGCGCGTCGTCTTCCTTGATTTTGAAGACGATCTTCATCAGGTCAGAGCCGATATCGGCGATCTTGGTGAAGATGCCGCCCGCGATACGCAGCGCAGCCGCGCCCAGCGACTCGCCGATGGCAAATCCGATGAAGCATGGCCCGGCGGAAGCGCCCGGGACAAACAGCAGGATGATCAACATCATCAGCAGCTCGACCGAGATCAGCATCATGCCGACGCTCATGCCGGCTTCGAGCGGAATCTTATAGATCGGGTACGGCTTGCCGCCCAAGCTGGCAAAGGCGGTTCGCGAGTTGGCGAACGTGTTCACGCGGATGCCGAACCAGGCGACGCCGTAGCTACCGCAGATGCCGATCACGCTGAACACCAGGATGGTAATGACCTGCGGAACGCTGTTGTGCGTCAGCACGCCGAAGTACAGGACGATGATCGCCGCGATGAACACCCAGAGCAGCAGCAGGAACTTGCCCTGCTGGATCAGATAGGTCTTGCAGGTTTCCCAGATCAGGTGCGAGACGTCGCCCATGGCGCGGTGCACCGGCAGATTCTTGAGCTTGCTGTAGGTGACGAGGCCGAAGAGCAGGCCAAGGACGCAGAAGAGCAATCCCCACATCAGCAACTTGTGGCCGTCGGTCCCGAAGAACTGCGCCTGCGAGAGATCGGGCAGCTTCAGGTTGGCTTCGCCCCCGCCTTGGTCGGGAGGTTTGGCCCAGGCGCCTGATGAAGCCATCAGCATCAGGGTGAGGCCGGTCAGGGCGATGCTCAGAGTCCGCACAATGCGCCGGATGGGTCGCTGGTAAACCATCATTGGTGTTCCTCCACTTTAGCTATTGATAGCCGGAATGCGCTTGAGTCGCGCGCCGGGGTTGGCGCGAACCGGCGAAGTCGGCACACCGTGCCCCCGTTAGCCGAACTGCGAGCCGGGGTGTTTCCAAGCAGGTACGGAACTTAAACGTGGGCCCCTCGGAGGCGCGTGTCCACTAGCCGAGAAGTTTTTATAACACTAAAACCCTGCAAGGTCAATAATTGCCGGTGCCTGGGTGCCCTGGGGTGCCTGCTACGCTGCTGTTCGACGGCAGCTCTTCGTCATTCGCCAATCCCGCGCAAGCCGGAATGCCGAATAGGGAAGGCCTTCCAAAATACCGCTACCGGGCGAGGAAACCACGCGGGGGTAAGACTGATTTCAGGCTTGGCTGCGAAATGGAAACTTGTAATTCCGCCGCTGAGAAGTGGGATAGACCCGTATTCACCACTATGCAGCTTCGCGCGCCACAGGCGGAAGCCGGCCGGCTTCCGCTATCGCGAATTCCCGTTTATGTTTTCAACCCCATTCGAGCTATTCTAGCCAGCCTTGGTGATTCCCATGACTGCGGATCTCCACGCTGCCGAATCGCACGGCCGCACCAGGCGCTGGGCCATCGTGGGCCTGCTGTTCGCGGCCTCGCTGATCAATTACCTCGATCGCGCCACGATCTCTGTGGCGCTCCCGCTGATCGGGCACGACCTGCACCTGGGACCCGAAACCAAGGGGGTGCTGCTCTCGGCCTTTTTCTGGTCTTACGCTTTGATGCAGGTTCCGATCGGCTGGACGGCAGATCGGGTCAACTTGCGCTGGCTCTACGCCGGGGCTTTCGCTTTGTGGTCTATCTCGCAGGGACTTACGGGATTTGCGGGAACGCTCGGGATACTGATTTTCTTCCGCGTGGTCCTGGGCATCGGCGAGTCCATCTATCTTCCGGGCGGCACCAAAATCGTAAGCGTTCTGTTCGAGCCGGCCGAGCGAGGATTTCCTTGCGGCATCTTTGATTTCGGCACGCGCATGGGTTTGGTGTTGGGCGGCATGACCATTCCCTGGCTGCTCGTGCATCTGGGCTGGCGCGTCGCGTTCCGGCTGGTGGGATTTGCGGGACTGCTGTGGCTTGTCCCCTGGCTGCTGGCTACTCCGCGGCACATCGGCCAGCGTCCTGATGATCAGGCTGCCACTCCGATTCTTCACAAGGCGCTGCGGTTGATGCGCAACCGTAACCTGGTGGGAATCTGCCTGGGCTTTTTCTGCTTCGACTACTACTGGTATCTGCTCGTTAACTGGCTCCCGGACTATCTCGTCACGGTGCGCCACTTCACGATTCTGGGCGCGGGGTTTTTCTCCGCGCTGCCATTCCTGGTGTTCGGCGTCAGCGAACCTGTCGGCGGCTGGCTCGCGGACCGCCTGATCCAACGCGGCTGGGACGAGACGCGGACGCGTAAAGGCATCGTGACGGTGGCTTTTCTCACCGGCCTCTTGCTCATCCCCGCCTCGCGCGTCGCGAGCGCGAGCGCCGCCGTCGCCCTCATCGCCGGCGGGTCGCTTGTCGGACTCGCCACCGGCAACCTGCTGGTGATCCTTCAGTGCTGCGCTCCATCGCGAGAGGTTGGACTGTGGACCGGGTTCGAGAATCTCTTCGGCAACATCGCGGGAGTGCTCGCGCCTGTCATCACCGGACTCCTGATCGCCCGTACGGGCTCATACGCCCCCGGATTCATGCTCGCCGCGCTCACGCTCATCGCCGGTCTGCTCTGTTACTGGTTCATTGTCGGCAAGCTCGATGTGACGAACCCGGGGTAGCCCGATTGAGGCCAGGGAAACGAGCCTGCATGCCTCAGTGCGGGCAGGGTAACATTCTCAAATTGCGCGACGATCGCCTCTGCTTGCTGTAGCGGCGGCTCTATGAGCGTCGGCCTTTGAGCTTCTGAGATTTTTCGACGCTCATAGAGTCGCCGCTACAGCAAGCACCTTGGATTGCACGCTATTGCGCCTTCGGCGAACTTGACAAGCCTCGACCCCGGTTCCTATACTCGGTCTTGAAAGAGCGGGAATAACTCAGTGGTAGAGTGCGACCTTGCCAAGGTCGAAGTCGCGGGTTCGAATCCCGTTTCCCGCTCCAGAAACACCTGCAATTCTCCCATCGGCGCGGTACCCAAGTGGTAAGGGAGAGGTCTGCAAAACCTTTATGCGGCGGTTCGATTCCGCCCCGCGCCTCCAATCCCTGCATGAATTAACCTCAGGAAGCGATTGGTCTTCGCCCCTTCGCTGGATCGTTTATGATGAGAGCCGGGGCGATTTGTGCGCGAATTCCGGGTGCTGGAGCACACGGCCGACGTCGGATTCGAGGCTTTCGGTGCGACACGCGAGGAGGTGTTCCGCAATGCCGGCCGCGCGCTGATGAGCATTATGATCGACCTCGATTCGGTCGCGCCGCGCGAAAGAGTCCTGATCTCCGCGCGCGCCCGCGAACCAGCGGGGCTGCTGGTAAACTGGTTGAGCGAGATCGTTTATCTGTACGATGGGGAGCGCTGGTTATTTCGCGACTTCGAGATCGGGGCAGCCAAAGAAGGCTTCGAACTGACTGACTCCAAACTGAACAACCCCGAACCGTCCGTCGAGGCCGCCGGGATCGGTGAGCGCTTCGATCCGGGACGGCATCAAATAAGGCTGCTGGTGAAGGCGATTACCTATCATCAATTGGCCCTCGAGCGGACCGCAGAAGGGCATTGGCGTGCGCGGGTCTATGTGGACATCTAAGCGGCAGCGGCGGCTGATGGCGATCTCTCGCTGGCAGCCGCTTGTGGCGGGCGGCGCATTGACCACAGTCGCGCTCGTGTCGCTATTGCCGGGAATCGGCCGCGCAGCAGGCTGGCAATACAAGGTGAGCGAGCTGAAACCGGGCGTCTTCGCCTGGGTTCCGGAAGATGTGATCGAAGCCGATGGCGATCCCCAGTACGAGCGCGCCGGCAATGCCGGGTTCGTGATCACGTCCGAAGGCGTCGTGGTGGTGAACGCCACCAACAGCCCCTTTCATGCCCGAGAGGTGCTCTACGAAATTCGCCATCGCACCGACCAGCCGGTCCGCTATCTCATCGATACCGGAAGCGCCAGCGACGAGACCATGGGCAACCAGGTGTTCGGCGATCTTCAGGCGTCGATCCTTTCCACACCGCGCATTCAGGCTGAAATCCGCGATCGCGGCCAGGCGCTGCTGCAGCGCGAGGCCGGCAGCGAGGAATTCCAGCGGCGGCTGCGCGGAATCCACATCACTCCTCCGAACCAGACCTTCGACAGCGCGGAGACATTGACGCTGGGCGGCCAGACGATTCAGGTGATTGCCTTCGCAGGCCTCGATGCGGTGGCCGTCCAAGTGCCCGGTGTCAAGGCTGTTTATATGGGTGACTTGTTCGAGAACCAGTACTTTCCCAAGCTGGACTCGAGGGATATCCAGCATTGGATCGCGGCCTTGCGCGAAGCCGAGGCGCTCGACGCCGACGTTTACGTTCCCGGTCACGGCGATCCGGGCACCAAGGAGAACGTCCGGGAGTTCCGGCAATTCCTGGAGTGGCTGACGCGCGAGATCGAGACGCGTCAGGCTGCCGGGAAGACGCTCGATCAGACAAAGGCCGAATTATTGCCGTTCAGGCAATATCCCTGGCACGCGGGCGAGTTGGCGCAGGACCTGGTCTCTGATCTTTACCAGCAGCTCGCGACGCACGGCAGCTCAGCGTCAGCCACACCGCACCCGTAAGCTGTAGCGGCGGCGCCCCACAGCCGCAACTCGACTTCATCGGACATTCGGCGGTGACGACACCGCCGCTATAGCAAGTCTTAGTGGCTGTTCTGATCCTGCACAAGCTGGCGAGCGCGCTCTGCGGCCCGAACCACGGCCTTGATCAGGGTCACGCGCAGGCCGCCTTCTTCGAGTTCCAGCAGACCATCGATGGTGCATCCCGCGGGCGTCGTGACCACGTCCTTGAGTTTCGCCGGATGCTCTCCGGTTTCGAGGACGAGCGCCGAAGCGCCGAGCAGCGTCTGCGCGGAGAGCAGCGTGGATAGCTCGCGCGGCAGACCCATCTTCACGCCGCCTTCCGCGAGGGACTCAATGATCATGTAGACGTACGCCGGGCCCGAGGCTGAGAGTCCGGTGATGGCGTCCATGTGCTTTTCGTCAGCCACCACCGTGCGACCCATCGAGCTGAACAGCAGTTCCGAGAGAGCCACGTCAGCGTCAGTGGCGTGCTGGCCGCGGGCGATGGCGGTCATCCCCTGCCGGATCAGCGAGGGCGTGTTGGGCATCGCGCGCACCACGCGCGCCGGCCCGCCGAGTTCCTTCTCGATCAGCGACGTCGTCACGCTGGCGGCGGCCGAGATCAGCAAGGCATCGTGCCGGAGCTGCTTCTTGACTTCGTGCAGAAAGCCCTTGACCTGCTGGGGCTTCAGGCAGATCAGCACCAGGTCGGCGCCGGCGACCGCGCGTTGATTGTTGGTTCCGGCCTCGATACCATATTTTTGCGCCAGATGATCGGCCCGCGGCTGGTGCGCCACCGTAGCCACCACGTGGTCCGCCGGAACCAACTGCGAGGCCAGCAGGCTGGAGAGCAAGCCTTCGCCCAGCTTCCCGGCGCCGATCAGCGCCAGCTTCTGCACGCCCGCGTCGCGTCCGCCCGCCGGCGTGTGTCGTTCACTCTTGGTCTTCATATGTCGTACTCGCTTCCTGGTGATGGATTCGGCTCGCCTCGTCAGCATCGGGCGTTCCACGGATCCGATCCAATTGCCGGATGGATTCGCTAGAATAGCGCAAATTGTCCACGAACGGAAAAACGGCAGCGAAATCGATCCCGCGGGAATGGAGCAGCAGCGGCAGTGTGGATTAATCCGGGTTAGCGAGCACAGTCCGGCGCGCAATCGCCGCTCAACAGATCCCTCACGCATCATACGATTGTGAGCGTGGACGTGACAAAATAGGGTTGTACGAGGGAGCGCGTAGCGGCGTGGCAGATCAGACGTCAACCAGGCGAAAAGTCCTGCGGTGCATTCTATTCACGTTCCTGGTCGCATTGGGTTCATTGCCGCTTTGCGCCCAGGGGAACTACGAGATTCAGGTCTATGGATCTGACACGGTGGCGCCCGGACGCACCATGGTGGAGCTACACAGCAACTTTACCTTTGAAGGGTTCAAGACCAGCGTGGACGGCGTGCTTCCCGACGAACATCAGGAGCATGAGACCGTCGAAATCACCCAGGGCTGGACGGACTGGTTCGAGACCGGATTCTACATCTTCACCAGCTACGGCCCGCACCAGGGCTACAACTGGGTGGGCGATCACATCCGGCCCCGCGTACGCGTCCCCGACAGTTGGCATTGGCCGGTCGGCGTCAGCCTGTCGACCGAAATCGGCTACGTGCGCCCCATCTTTTCGGCCGACACCTGGACCTGGGAGATTCGCCCAATTGTCGATAAGCAGTGGAAATCCTGGTATGTCGGGTTCAATCCCGCGCTGGAACGATCCTTTCACGGACCCAGCGTGCCCGAGGGTGTGGGCTTTTCTCCCGCTCTCAAAGTGGCCTATTCCATGACACGGAAGCTGAGCCCGGGGTTCGAGTATTACGGCGCAGTTGGACCCATCACCGGCTTTGACGTTCTGTACCTGCAGCAGCACCAGTTCTTCCCCACCATCGACTACGACTTCGGTCCCAACTGGGAATTCAACTTCGGGGTTGGCGTCGGCGTAACACGCAGCACCGACCACCTGATCGCCAAAATGATCATCGGGCGACGGTTTCGTTTTATTACTCCTCATGTCCCGCACATGCTCAAATCCAAGCCGGATGACACCGGGGAGGAGTGATGCCGCAGGCATGGACTCTCACTCGCATCACAGCCTTTCTTTGGTTGAGCCTCTCACCGGTCTCGCCCTACGTCGGAAATGCCCCGCCTGAAGCAGCGCCGTTCCCGGTGCCGGCTGGCCTTCCCGGCATACCCTGGCCTGAAGACAATCCCTACTCGCCGGCGCGCGCCGAACTGGGCAGGCTACTCTTCTTCGACGGCCGCCTGTCGGCGAACGGCATGGTGTCGTGCGCGTTCTGTCACGAACCGGCTCACGGATTCGAGGCCAGCACGCCGGTGTCGCGCGGCGTGGACGGGAAGCCGGGCGTGCGTCACGCACCGACGCTGATCAACTGCGCCTGGAACAGATCGCAATTCTGGGATGGCCGCGAGCCCACGCTTGAGTCGCAGATGAGAGTTCCGTTGACGAATCCGGACGAGATGGGCATGACCGTAAACCAGGCGGTTGAGAAAATCCGCGACATCAAGGGTTACGGACCGCTTTTTGCCGCTGCTTTCGGCGACCCTGAAATCGATTACGACCGCATCTCGAAAGCCATCGCGACCTTCGAGCGCACTATTGTCTCGGGCAACTCGGTTTACGATCGCTATCTTGCCGGCGACAAGTCGGCGTTGACGAAACAACAGAAGGATGGACTGGATTTCTTCGAAAAGAAAGGCGAATGCGCCGAATGTCACTCCGGTCCGAGCCTCACCAATGAAAAGTTTGCGAACCTCGGCATTGGTTCGGCCGAACTCCACGCCGATCCGGGCCGCGAAGACGTGACCGGAAAGCGCGGCGACTGGGGCAAATTCAAGGTCCCGACGCTGCGTGACGTCGACCGGCGCGGGCCCTACATGCACGATGGCAGCGTCAAAACCCTGAGCGACGTTCTCGACGTCTACGCCAAGGGCGGATTACCGAATCCGCATCTCGACACGCGCCTGACACCCTTTTACCTCGACGATGAGACCCGCAAGGACGTGCTGGCGTTTCTCGATTCGCTCAACGGCGAAGGCTGGCAGCAGATCAAGCCGCCGGCGTCGTTCCCGCAGTGACCATCCGCCCTATACCTGGGGTTCGCATCTCCCCTCGACGGCGATAGAATGTGACGCATGCCAATTCATCGCGCTGTCGGAAACGAGATCCCATCCAAGTTACGTATTGTGCAGTTGCTTGCCTTAGTTTTCCTCGGCCAGGCGGCGGTTGAAGGCCCCGCGCGTGTGCCGGCCCAGAGCGCCTCGTCCCTCCTCACTGATCCCTGGAAAGCACAGTGGGTCACCTGTCCGAAGGCGCCCCCGCGTGACATCGGGGTCTGTTATCTGCGCAAGAGCTTCGATCTCGACGCGGCGCCGCACGAGTTCCTGGTGCACGTCAGCGCCGATAATCGGTACGAACTCTTCGTCAACGGCGCTCGCGTTTCGCGCGGACCGTCGCGCGGCGATCTGGATCACTGGCGCTTCGAAACCGTGGACATCGCGCCGCAACTTCGCGCGGGCAGGAACGTGCTCGCCGCGGTGATCTGGAATTACGCCGATGACGCGCCCATGGCCCAGTTCACTTCCCAGACCGGATTCGTCCTCGAAAGCGACAATCCTGCCGTGAACACCGATCGCTCCTGGAAGACACAGCTCGATCACTCGCGCAGCGTGCTGGTCCTGACGGAAGAAGCGGCTGGCGGCTACTATGCTGCTGGCCACGGAGAACGCGTGGCGGCAGAGCAGTACCCGTGGGGCTGGCAGGATGCGGACTACGACGACAGCGCGTGGACACCGGCTCTGCCGCTTGGAGAAGCGAGCCCGCGCGCCATCCAGGACACGCGCTCGCGCTGGATGCTCGTCACTGATCCGCTGCCTGCGCAGGAAGAGACACTGCAGCGGCTGGTTCGAGTGGTGCGGTCGGAGGGCGCGGATGGGCCTGCTCAGTTCCTTGCCGGACGTTCACCCGTCACTGTGCCGGCTCACGCCGAAGCTTCTTTGCTGCTCGACCAGAGCTTCGAAACCACCGCCTACCCAGAGCTGGTGACGAGCGGCGGACGCGGCTCGCAGGTCCGAATTACGTACGCCGAAGCCTTGTTTGACGCGAACGGTCACAAGGGCAACCGGAACGAGACTACGGGCAAGAAAATTCGCGGCCTCTACGACGAGTTCCTGCCCGATGGCGGCTCGCACCGCGTCTTCTCACCGCTGTGGTGGCGCGCCTATCGCTACGTGCAGATCGACGTGCGCACCGGTGACGATCCGCTCACCCTCGAAGACTTGCGGGGCTATTTCACCGCGTATCCTTTCAAACCCGAGGCGGCGTTCGAGAGCGACGATCCCGTGCTTTCGAAGATCTGGGACGCCGGCTGGCGCACCGCGCGGCTCTGCGCTCATGAGACGTACATGGACTGCCCATACTATGAGCAGCTCCAGTACGTAGGCGACACGCGCATCCAGGCGCTGATCTCACTTTAC
>JASHQD010000757.1 GCA_030037755.1 Terriglobia bacterium | reverse complement strand
AATTTGTCGTCCGTTGTGGCGCGGTTTTTTGACCGTGCTAGCCCCGACCGAAGGCGGCTGGTCCAGATCGAAGATCTGCGATTCACAGCCCGCGCGTCGCGATCCCACAGCTTTGCCGTGCGGCAGCCGGCTTACAGGATCGAATGCAACTGCGCTATTCCCCCGGGGAGAGCGCCCAGCGGCAACACCTCTACCTTCTGAAGTATTGCAGAATACCGACGGCACACCTCCGGCGCGTTTGGGTCAGAGAATCAAAATGCGCCTGAGGTTTCCAGCGGCCGCCGCATCCCGCAGCAGCTTAGCGACGGCGAGGTCGTACGATGGTAACGAGTAGCCGCAGACAACCCAGATCGCGGCTTCGGCCAGCTCCTGTCGGGCACTAGTCCAAACCGGCCGCAACCATGTCGGTATTTCCTTCTCTGGCAAGGGCGGAATTATCGCTGCATCTCCACCGCCCCGAAATGCTGGACGGAGGTCTTGGAATAGTTCTAGGCCCCGTGCCGTGCGGGACCAATTCAGCGATCCGTGCAGCTTGTGAATGGGAACTGCTCCGTCTAACTTGAGATGAGTGCCTTGATAAGCCCACGGCAGTTGCGTCCCACGCAAGAGCTGCGGCCTTGCAATGCCCGCATAATAGCAGCCCGGCCCGAAGACGCGGGACATCCGCCTATGTCTCAGAACGCGCTCAATGAGAATGTCGTAATTCGTGGTTATCACACTCACACGGCTCGCCTTAGCGGTAATCTCCTCCCAAAATGCCGAATGCGCACCGCTGTGAAAGGGAAAGAGGACGCGTGCCCCGTAGCGGAAGTTAGTTGCAGTCGTATCCGAAGGCAGCGGCGTTGCCAGGACGGCGCCCAACAGCTCAACCGCCCATTCAAACGGAGGGATAGCGCGCCTCGGAACAGGGATATCGGGAATCGGGAGAGCAAAGCCTTGCGGCTCGGTGGCGTTGTCGCCTGCGACATATCTCTCGTTGAGCGTCCAGACGGCCGAGCGTCTCTGCTTAAACAGATCCGCCAGATATTCCTCTGGGTTGCGTGCAGCGTTCTCGCGCAGCCACGCTTCGTAGTCGCTCCATACGACCCTGAATCGGTGCGCGGCAGCTTTAGAAGGAACGGCTACGCGCCGGATGACGAACAGTTCGCTAGTGAGGGGCCCGCCCGCAGCGCGCGAGTAACCGGCGCCAAGGATGCAGGAGATCGGCCGCGAACTCATGAATTTGACCCCACAGCGTCGCGGAGAGGGTCACTCGAGGAACGTGACCGTACCACAGCCCCAAGGAAACCGTACCACAACCAGGCCAGTCACCGGTCGCGCTCACTAGTGGCACAGTCCCTACCGTTCCACGCGCTCGACCGAAGGTCTCCATGCTCTTGTACTGCGTTCAGCGCGGGCTGCGGGCAGTCCCGGCCTCGGGACCTGGGTTTACCGAGAAGCTCGTCCACCTCAGCCCGGAACATACGCAACTCCGAACCAACGGACTGGCTGCTTGCCAGGTCCACGCCCTGCTGGAAGAAACGCGCAGCCTCGGCTTTGTCGCCACGTT
Source organism: Terriglobia bacterium (assembly GCA_030037755.1). Lineage (GTDB taxonomy): Bacteria > Acidobacteriota > Terriglobia > UBA7540 > UBA7540 > Gp13-AA77. Next base: position 3,567 of record JASHQD010000757.1, on the reverse strand, counting down.
TCCAATGCGCCATCGACAGAAAGAAGGAGTCCGTCGGTTGCGACCCCTGTGTTGAGGGTAATCGGGCTTGGCTGCGAGATTGTGGTGGAGGCCAAGCCGCTCTTGAATTAAGCGGCTTCCGGCCGGGGGCGTTGGATGTATCATGGGGTCTGGTGCACTTCTGAGCGGCACGCACGAAAAGAAAAATCGTTTATGCTTTCGGGGTTGCAGGGGTGACACACCACAGGCATTACGCCAACGCGCCGATCACAGAGGGACTTATCGACATCCGAGTTGAACTGGGACCGGACATAACTCTGGAATCGCTCGATGTTGTTTGTCGGCAAGCCTCTGCCGAGTACCCGGCGCGCGAGGATCGCACCTTATCGGAAATCGCAATTTCGCCGGGTGCGCACGGAGCACCCTCCACGAAACAAACAAAACTAGGGTATCTTTTGCGGTCGGCCGACGGCAAGCAGGTTTTCCAGGCAAGGCTGGACGGCTTCACCTTCAGCCGTCTTAAGCCCTATGAGAACTGGACTGCGCTTCGAGACGAGGCCCAGAGGCTTTGGGCTGTCTACAAAGAGGGCGTAAGGCCGATTCGGGTCACCCGCGTTGCGGTGCGGTATATAAATCAAATTGAAATGCCGCTGCCCATAACCGATTTCAAGGATTATCTCAGAACCGTTCCCGAGATTTCGCCGGAACTGCCACAGGGTCTCAGCGGATTTTTGATGCAGCTCCAAATTCCGCAGGCTGAGCAAGACACTGTTTTGGTTCTTACGGAAGCTCTAGGCCCGCCCTCAAAGCCAGACACTGCGTCTGTGATTCTCGATATCGACTTGTTCCGAGAGCGTGCCGATTACACCTCAGACGAAGAAGTCTGGGGCCTGCTTGAGGCATTCCGTGATCGGAAGAATGAAGCGTTTGAAAGCTGCATAACTGACAAGGCCAGGCAGCTTTTCGAGCTTGTTTCTTAGCGGAGAAACCATGCCGTCACTAGCGCTAGCGTTGGCAGTAGGATTGCGTCCCTCCGTAGCTTACACGCCGGGCGTGGAGGCAGTCACTTGGAATTCCGACGAGGCATTGCAACGAGTTCTAGAGTCGCAGGAAGGCAGTGAGTATTGGCGCTCTCGGTGGCTTTTCGATCAAGCTTGGACGCGACTTCAGGAACTCGAAAATCTCGGCCCGAATTGGGACAGCTACGGAGCCGCGGCACCTAACGATGCCGCAAGGAACACTGCTGAGCGAATTCTGGCCCTATTGTCGGACCTCGCCGTGAGTCCAACAAGGGTAGTCGCCTCTTCTGAGGGCGGCGTCGGAATCTGCTTCGTGCATGGAGACCGTTACGCCGATATTGAGTGCTTTAACACCGGTGAGATTGTGGCCGCGCGGTACCGGGGAACGGGCGAGCCGCACGTTTGGCAGATCGCGCCCGAGCAAGACGCCATGATAGCGGCCATCGAGCAGATTCGTGCCCACTTTAGCGCGTGAGCGCCCCGAGCGAATGTACCAACGGGGCAGGGTCGAAGACCTGCAATTCGACCCTGGAGAATTGCTCTATCGCCGATACAAGAGGGAACATTGGATCGACGGAACGTTTTCCAACACCGGTTTCAGGTTTCCAAGGCAGTCCGTCAATCGACAGAAATATAGCGAACCAGAAGACGTCCTATTCTTGCCGGACGGCACCTTCGATGCCGAAATGGGAGTCCTAGAGTTCGCCGTTCGCGATATCCCATCAACGCTGCAACACGAGGGCCCCACATTTGTATTTTTTCCAAAGCACGCTCCTCTACCAGAGAATTTTTCGCACAGCGAGCTGTGGTGTGATCGGGCGGAAAGAACAGGTGAGTACGTCGAGCCGAACACGACGGTTAAAAAACTGCTCAGAGCAAAACTGAGTCAGCATGTCGCCATCAGGATACCAGCCCGCAAGTGACGCCGGAGGTTGGCGAAGGGAGCAAACCAGCCACGTTAGTCACCAGTTCGTCTCGTTGTGGTCTCCTGACCGTGCCACCCGCTCGACTGAAGGTCTCCATGCTCTTGTTCTTGCGTTCAGCGCGGGTTGCGGGCAGTCCCGGCTTCGGGAGCCGGTTTACCCAGAAGCTCGGCAGCCTCGGCCCAGAACATCCGCAACTCCGAACCAACGGACTGGCTGCTTGCCGGGTCCACGCCCTGCTGGAAGAAACGCGCAGCGTCGGCCTTGTCGCCGCGTTTCCAATGGGCAGAGCCCGCCAAATCTCGCCCTGCGAGGCTACCACTCCGTGCGCTGCAATGCGCGTCGCGCGGCTGCAGAAACGAACTCATCTTTCGTCGCGCCGATCTGATCGCAGGCGCGGTTCATTGCCTCTGTAATCTCCTCCGGCGCGTGACGTGCCAGGTATTCCTCCAAGGCGTCGCTGAATAGTCGGCTTCGCGATCTCTTGGTTCGACGCGCGAGGCGCTCCGCCCGCTCATATACCTGGTCCGGGATGGATACGGCGGTTTTCATACCGACAGTGTAACCGCCCGCCGTCGCGGCCGCACCCGGTTGTTGAACCAGCGCCGGTGAATGCGCAAATCATTGGTCGTGTCGTTTACTGATTTAAAGTCGTCTTTGAACATCGTCATTCCCGCGCAAGCGGGAATCCATTAGAAGAATCCTTAAGTAGGGCGTGCCATAAGTGGATTCCCGCTTGCGCGGGAATGACGATGTCCGAATGACACCACGACCTGAAAATTCGTTCAGGACAATTCGTTCAGTTGTGCCCATTCGCCGGTGGTGATAGCATCGGACGGAGCGCTGAAATTCAGCGCATTTCGCAAGCGCGGAGTTGAATCATGGGCAAGAAGACTGAGAATCGTCGCCAGAGTGAGACTTCGGAAGCTCGCGGCGTGAGCCGCCGCCAGATCATGCAGGGGCTGATTGGCGGCGCCGGCGCAGGACTCGTCCTGCCAGGGCTTGCCGCGGCGCATCCGATGCATCGTCATCTGCTGAGCGGCGACACGGTCGCTGCCGCCGGCGCACAGGCGGCATCCGCGGACTGGCAGCCGTCGTTCTTCGACGATCATCAGAATCAGACGATCATCGTGCTGGCGGAGATCATCGTGCCCGGTTCGACGGGGGCTCAGGTGAATCGGTTCATCGATACGCTGGTCTCGGTGAGCGCGCCGGAGGACCAGAAGAAGCTGATCGGATCGCTCAGCGCGTTCGATCATGAAGCCATCGCCCAACACGATCAACCCTTCAAGGATCTCAGCGCGGACCAGCAGGTCGCGATCCTGACCGCAGCCTCGACCGCCCAGGCGTCGGGAGCCGGCGGCGGCGGACGCCGCAGGCGCCGTGCCGTGCCTGCGCCTGGCGGGGCCGCGCCTGCGCTCACCATGCGCGATCATTTTGAAGACATTAAGGGCTGGGTGAGCGGCGCCTATTACTCGTCCGAAGTCGGCATGAAAGAGCTCGGCTGGACTGGCCAGGTGGCCTGGGACAGCTACCCCGGCTGCGAGCATCCCGATCAGGTGTAGTTCTGTGGCGCGACTGTCCCAGGCGCGAGATTCTCGTTTGCGGGCGAGACGCCCGCGCTCCAGCGCGCCGCCCGAGAACCA
>JASHQD010000756.1 GCA_030037755.1 Terriglobia bacterium | reverse complement strand
AAGAAGGTAGCGGCCGTGCTTACGGGTGGCAATGTCGACTCCGATGTTTACCGCCGGGTGCTTTCAAACGGACTGGAGCCGCGACAAGAATGAATCGCCGGACGATTCTGAAATCGGTGGCACTTGCGGGCGCTGGAGCGGCAACCATGCCGGCCATCGCAGCCGTCCCACACGGCGGTGGGGACACCGCCGCTACAGTTGTCCGGCACGGCGGTGGGGACACCGCCGCTACAGCTGTCCGGCCGGGACCGCTCAAGATCACCCGCGTTCGTTTCTATCACAATCCCGCGTCGCCGCAGCACTTCAACCAGAGCTTCCACATCGTCACCGTCGAAACCGACCAGGGCATCACGGGAATTGGCGAGGGCGGATCGAAGGACACGATCGAGCAGTGCGCGGCTATGATCATCGGCGAGGACGCCTTCAATACCGATCGTCTCTGGCAGATGATGTTTCGCGGATACTTCTATCCCGCCGGGCGCGAAAAGTTGGACGCGCTGGGCGCGCTCGATCTCGCGCTGTGGGACGTCAAGGGCAAGGCCCTCAACGTGCCCGTTTACGATCTGCTCGGCGGCTGGGCGCGGAATCACGTCGAATGCTACTCCACCGGATTCCCCAGCCACGGCAGCCTGCGCGAGACGGCGCACGCCTGCGTGGAAGCGGGTTTTCGCGCTTTTCGTTATGCCACCGCCGACCCGCCCGCCGGCCAGCCGTTCAATTCTCACCAGGCGGTGCGGCAAACCTACGAGGACTGCGTTCAGATTCGCGACGGCGTGGGCAAAGACGGCGACTGGTCGCTCGATTATCACACGCGGTTTGATTTTCCCGACGCGGTGCGCCTGAGCACGTTGATCGAGCCGCTCGAGCCTTACTTCGCCGAGGACCTGATTCGCTCGGAGGACCCCGGCGTCTATCGCGAGCTGCGAGCGCACGTCAAGGTGCCGATCGCCGTGGGCGAGCAATTTGGATCGAAGTGGGACATCAAGGATCTCATCGAGCAGCAGCTCATTGACTACGCGCGCGTGACGCTTCCCAACGTGGGTGGTATAACCGAGTATCTCAAGATCGCCGCGCTCTGCGAAACTCACTTTGTCGGGCTGATTCCGCACTTCACCGGACCCGTTTCCGAAGCGGCGCTCGTCCACGCGTGCGCCGCGTTTTCGGGACCTGTTCTCATGGAGATGCTCGGGGACGGCAAGCGATCCATTCCGCATCTGCCGGAATGCTACGACTTTCACGACGGGAAGCTGTGGCCCAACCGCCGGCCCGGACTCGGCGTAACGCTGGACACTGTTCCGCTGCAACTCGTCTCGACGATCACGGAGCGCGTCCGGCCTGTGCCGATGCTGGAGCGTCCGGACGGTTCCATCACGAATTGGTGATTGCCGATTTTCGATTGCCGATTCGGGAGTTCGAAGTTATTCAGTTCGAAGTTCGGAGTTGCTCAGTTCGAGGTTCGAGTTTCCTCTCCGCCTTCGGAATTACATCTTTTTGACTCAGAGGTGCAAACTCCGAACTCCGAACTGAATAACTTCGAACTGCTTAACTTCGAACTCTCAAATCGGCAATCGGCAATCGTCAATTATGATGCGTTGGGTTCTCATCTTCTGGATCTTCATTCTCAGCGCGGTCGCATTCCTGGACCGGATCAACATCTCCATCGCCGGCGCGTCCATCGCGTCCGAATATCACCTCACGGACGTGAAGCTCGGCTACATCTTCAGTTCTTTTTTGATCGGCTACGCGGCGTGCCAGGCTCCCGGCGGCCGCCTGGCTGACCGCTTCGGTCCTCGCCGTGTGATCACCTTGGCCGTGCTCTGGTGGGGCCTGTTCAGCGTGCTTACCGCAAGCGTGCCGGCGGGATTGGGCGCGGCGCTGTTACTCCTCATCGTCATTCGCATGCTTTTGGGAGCGGGCGAAGCCGTGATTTTTCCCGCCTCGAACCAGTTCGTCTCCAAATGGATTCCGACCACCGAACGCGGCGTGGCCAACGGGTTGATCTTCGCGGGCGTCGGGACTGGAGCCGGCGCGACACCGCTCCTGGTCGCCTACATCATGACTCATTACGGCTGGCGCGCGGCGTTCTGGATCAGCGCCGCAGTGGGCGTGATTGCCGGCGCCGTCTGGTTCTTGGCCGCGCGTGACACGCCAGAAAGACATCCGTGGGTGTCAGCCCGCGAACGGCGGCACATCGAAGCGGGACTGACGCTCGATCCGGACCCAATCGACCAGCAACGGGCCGGAAGCCCGCTCCACGAGGCGCCGCTGCCTTGGGGAGTGATCCTGAAGAGCCGGGAGGTAATGGCTATGGCTCTGAGCTACTTCACCTATGGCTACGTAGCCTGGATTTTCTTCAGTTGGTTCTTCATTTATCTCAATCGTGTCCGGGGCTTGAACCTGAAGGCCAGCGCCTTCTTCTCCATGCTCCCGTTTCTGGCCATGGCAGCGGGATCTCTGGGGGGCGGCGCTATCAGCGACGCGCTCACGCGGCATTTCGGCAAACGCTCCGGACGGTGTTTCTTCTCGGTAATCGTGATGCTACTCGCCGCCGCATTTCTGGTCTTCGGAGCCCACGTGCATAGCGCGCGGATTGCCAGTATCGTCCTGGCAGGCGGCGCAGGATCACTCTATCTCAGCCAAAGTGGCTACTGGTCGGTGACGGCGGACATCGCGGGGAACGCGTCGGGGACGGTTTCAGGCCTGATGAACATGGGCGGCCAGATCGGCGGTGCGGTTACCGCCTCGCTCACGCCTGCCATCGCCGGCGCTTACGGCTGGACGGCATCCTTTGTAGTCGCGGCAGCACTGTGCACGCTTGGCGCTCTCGCCTGGCTGCTGGTCGATCCGGAATCAAGCCTCGCGAACCCGAGGCGGCCCGCACGCCGCAACCCGGAATGAGGTTCTCTGTAGCGCGAGGTGTACGTCTTCTCATTGAACCCGGCGCGCTATGGACGCGGTTGTATCGAAAGGAACTGTTCGAGCTTATCCGCCGATTCTCCCAGCGCGCGCGCCAGGCTCACTTTTGCCAGGTTATGCGCGAAGACGCTGTTGATGTAGTCGAGGTTCGCTCCAGCCACCGATTCCTGGGATTGTACAACCTCCACGTTTTCGCTGACGCCGGCCTCGAAGCGCTGGCGCGTCTGGCGAAGCGTCTCCTGCATAACGGCGATATTCTGCTGAGCGACATCAACCTGGCTGGCCGCCGACTGGAGATCGAGATATGCGCTGCGCACCTCGCCTTCGATCTGACTCCGGGTATCCTCCAGTTCGGCGCGGCGCTGCGCGAGGGCGGCTTCGGCCTGCCGGATGTCTCCGCCGGTGCGCCCGCCATTCCAGATCGGCACGTTGAGCGTCAGCGATATTGTGTAAGTAGGGCGCAGTCCCGAAGGCATCCCGATCTCACCGTAGTCGGCGCTGGCGGTGGCGGTCGGATAGCGTTCGGCGCGTGCAGCGCCAAGCGAATGCTCCGCGGCATTGACCTGGGCCTCCGCCGCCTTCAGGTCCGAGCGCTGGCCGAGCGCCTGCCGGATGGCTTCATCGACACTCAACACAGGCGCGGGCGTGTAGGGGACGTCATCGGAGACCTCGTAGTCGGGCCTGGGAGGCAAGCCGGTCATGCGCGCAAGAGTGATCTTCTGCTTCGCCAGATCGTCCTGCAGGGTTGTCAGCCGCTGCTGATCGAGCAGCACTTCCACGTGGCTGCGATTCACGTCGAGTTGCGCGGCGGTGCCAAAGTGCAACTGCTTGACCGTGCGATCGTCGAGAGCCTTGGCCGTTTCGAGTTGCGCGCTGGCCGATTCGAGGCGCGCAGCCGCGGCGATCACCTGAAGATATTGGCCGGCGACACCGAGCACGACCAGATCGCGGGCGTCCTGCGTGGAAAGCTGTCCCGCACGCGCCACGTCCTTCGCGGAACGATAGTTGTTGAGCGACGTGAAATCGGCGACGGTCTGTGAGACGCGCGCCCGGAGATCGAGAACATTGAAGGGTCCAACCAGGGCCGGGAACGAGACGCCGCCCGGGAAATGGAAATTGAACCCGAAGGTCCGAAGGTTGACGGTCTCCTCGAGGTCGTTCACGTCGGCGCTGAAGTTCGGCATTAAGCTGCTCCGGGCCGAGCGCGCCTGCCCACGGGATTGAGCCAGGGCGTTGGCCACCTCCACAGTTCCGAGGTTGTATTGGATGCCGCGCCGGATCGCGTCCGCCAGCGAGAGCTTCCCCGAGAACGGAATCTGCTTGGTGCTATTTGTGCTCCCGACGTAATTCCCCTGCACCGACACCGTCGGATTCACCGTGTTCACACTGGTCGTGGTGCCCGGTACCGGTGATTCGGTAGCGACAACGCCACCCGCCTGTCCGCTTCGCCCCGATAGCGGAAGCGGAGTCGCTTGCGGGGGTGGAGCCGGCGCCCCGCCACCGGTTTGCGCTACCGCGCAGGTTGTGATGATCAGAGCCTGGAACAAAAACAGCGCTGCGATTTGTGCCACTCGAGCTGCGAAACTGAATCTGGTCATGGATTCCTCACTTATTCCTTTCCGCTGCCGATCGATCCTCGATCTGGCTTCCCAAATGATGAGTACGTAATGCAGGGACGATCATTGCGTTTGCCCGCGCCCGACGCGAATTCCGAAAACTGTGCCTGGAACACCATCAAGAGAAATATCATTCAGATTATAGCCAGAGGGTGTCGAGCAAGGGACGGGGACGGCGGGCGGCCGATTCTATGGTAGAGCACTGCCGAAACAGCGAAATCGGATTTGCCGGGTTCAACCTCAGCGACGCCGTCCTTCGCCGCGGAGCAGGACCTGCTGAAGTTCGTCTGCTGCGCCGTCCGTAACCTGAAGGATTCCGTGGGCGACTCCGGTCATTCGGGCCGCAAAAGCGACACCGAAGGCGCAGAAACTGGCCGGTTCGAAGGCATAACAAGAGCTTGCACATTGCTCACGTATTTATGAGAAGACGACACTGGCGGCAATTCCGCTTGATCGCCGAGCTTCGGTCGGATAGAGTTGCGGCCTGCTTATGACACACCCTTGGCCTCAACCGGTCGATCCCTTACACGCCCTTGCACTTTCGGCGTTGGTCGGCGCGCTGCCCCTGATTTTGCTGCTGGTCATGCTCGGCCTGTTGCGCCGTTCGGCGTGGCTCTCAGCGGCGTGCGCTTTGGGCGCGACCCTGCTCGTGGCGGGCGCGATTTGGAGAATGCCTCTGCGACTGTCGCTGGCGAGCGCCGGCTTTGGATTCGTCTACGGCGTCTGGCCGATCATGTGGATCGTGGTGGCGGCGATCTGGCTCTACAATCTGGCATCGGAAACGGGCAGTTTCGACCTGTTGCGGCGCTGGATTGAGGAGCACGCCTCCGGCAACGCCGCCGTGCAAGCGGTCCTCGTCGCCTTTTGCTTCGGCGCGCTGCTCGAAGGCTCGGCCGGATTCGGCTCGCCGGTGGCGATCGCTGCGTTTCTGCTGGTGGAGCTCGGAACCGATGCGCGTCGCGCTGTTACCGCGGCGCTGATCGCGAACACCGCGCCGGTCGCCTTTGGCGCGCTGGGAATTCCGATCGTGGCGCTGGCCGGCGTCACCGGACTCGATCTCGGCAAACTTTCCTCCATGGTCGGCCGACAATTGCCGTTTCTCTCGCTCATCCTGCCGGCCTACGTGGTGTGCGTGCTGGCCGGCTGGAGAGGATTGAAGCAGGCCTGGCCGGCTGCGCTCGTGAGCGGCGGCACGTTTGCGCTGGTGCAGTTCGTGGTCTCGAACTTCTGGGGGCCGTACGCGCCAGACATCCTGGCGTCGGTCGCCTCAATCGTCGCGCTGGTGGTGCTGCTGCGATTCTGGCGTCCACAAGCTTCCAATTCG